>NZ_JBPYCR010000035.1:0-35955 GCF_051846915.1 Virgibacillus sp. W0181 | reverse complement strand
TCATTCATGTACTCTAATGCTTGTAGTATAGCCATTTCTGCATACCGCCTGGGTCTAAAACCGTAGCTGTTGTCGCTGAATTGACTATCAAATATCGGAGTAAGAACTTGAGATATTGCTTGTTGTACGACTCGGTCGACTACCGAAGGTATTCCCAAGAGACGCGTTGCACCATCAGGCTTGGCAATTTCAACTCTTAAGACTGGTTGTGGTTTGTATCTTCGCTCCCGGATTTCTAGGATGATTTTCTCCCTATTTCTCGCTAAGTATCCTCCTAGCTCATCTATAGTCATTCCGTCGACACCAGCTGCCCCTTTGTTTTTGATTACTTGTTTATAGGCATCATTCAGATTGTTTTTATCAAGAATTTTGTCTAGTATTGCACGTTTATGCATGTATGTTATATCCTTTCTTTCTCGTGAAGCTGGTATCCACTTTCATGCTTTGGCCAGTGGTCTTTTGCCATCTTCCAATAGAGATTTCTATAACGATAAAATTATTCAGCCCTTCATTCTTTCTAGCTTTCGCTAGATTTCTTCACTACTACGGCTTCTGCTGACTTCTCGTTTTCCAGGCATACATCACTGTATACTTTTGGGATAGAGAAACGAGACCTCCCCAGTTAAGGTGCGAACTCTTTCCCTCTATCTATCTGCCATATATACACCACATGATCGTTGTAGCTATTGGACTTCAGCTTCTTTTGCAGCCTTACCCTCATGTGTTGCCTCTTATATGGTTTCTGTTCGTCAGACCAGAGGTTTGCCTCGAGCTTCCTTCAGATTCCGCCTCACGGTGGACACCCTTGCTTTTGGCTATGTGCTTACCGCTACAAGGTCGCACTTGGGACTTTCACCCATTAGAGTTCGCCCATGCTGGGCGAACAAAAAAGCTAATTGAAGCAGTCGCTCTTCAATTAGCTTTTCTTATTAATTAAGTACATTTTCGTCAAAGAATTGCTGGAAATCTTCTTCCGGTCGTTCGCCACTAATTCGGGCAACTTCCTCGCCATCCTCATAATGCACAATCGTAGGAGTACCTTCAATCTCATAATATTCCATCTTATCAAATTCAAGTAAATTCATTTTTTTCATATCTATATCGAGATCTTCGGTTAATGGAACTACAACAGGTGTTGTCCGTTGACAATAGACACATGTCGGACTGTAAAAATAAACGGTAACATCTTCCCCGTTCTCAAGCTTTTCATCTAGCTCTTCTGGGATGATTTGATTTTGATATAACGGATCGTCCAGTTGATCAATCGTTTCTTGACGCAAATTATCCTTGCCGTATGGATTTTCATTTCCTTGCAGCGCTTTTTTGTTTTTGTAATCATTGACAAAGTACAATGCAATAAATAATACAGCAAGCACACCAATTAAAATTAACATCTTCTTTTTCATCTATTTATCCCCCTTAGCCTGACGCCATAAAATAACGTGCAATGTAAAAATAATGATAAATGCTGTTCCCGCTAAAAGTGGTATCGTAATAAACCCAAAATAATTAACGTATTGTAAATTGCATGGAACATCTCCACAAAATCCTCCAGCCGATTCTAATGCAGAAAGTTTTTGTATGGAATAATGATAAATAGATACTAGCATGCCAATGCCACTTAATATAAGGCCTGGAAGCGCAATCGACAACTCTTTTTTCACAGCTGCAACTCCATAGATAACGACCAAAGGATACATGAATATTCTTTGCAGCCAGCATAATTCACATGGGGTATAACCCATTACTTCAGAATAAAATAAGCTTCCTAATAGAGCAATTAATGCCTGCGCCCAAATAAGCAAAAGTATAGTTTCATTTGGCTTCGCTTTCTCCATATTCTGTTCCCCTTCATATTAAACTACAGATAGTATACAAGCAATTACATAAAAAAACAAAAATCGCAACTTCATTTGCATATTAATTCTTTCGCATACTTAACTGCTGCTCTACGGCCTTATATCCATAAATTAAACCAAGAAGCAATATAAAACCGATTAAAAAGCCTGCCACCACATCCGTTAAATAGTGAACGTTAATCATTACTCTGCTCATCCCGATTAAAATGATAACCGTTCCAAAAAATAGTTGAATACGTATTTTTGCACGAGGAAATTTACTTATCAAAAAGTACATAAGCAAACCATAACATACCATGGGTGTCATCGCATGTCCGGACGGAAAGCTATATCCTTCCGCATTTGCTCCAATAAATATACTTGGTCGTTCTCTTTCAACTACATGTTTAATCCATTTATTCAATAGATGGCTGCTCAAAGTCCCACCTGCAAAAAATATACTAGAAAGCCAATGCTTTTGCGTCCACCATAAGATGAGTGCAGTAATTATTGTAAAAGGAACAAGGAACGACCCCGAACCTAACTCTGTAATCCATCTAGCAATAAAATAAATTTCTTTACTGATTGTTTTATCAATGAACGTTTGAACCCACTGATCAACATGTGGAATTTCACCTTGATTAATTTTAATTATCCAATACATCATTAACAAGATAGCGAGAGTGATTATAGGATAGCGATAAAATAATTGTCTGTTATGCATAGAAGCACTCCTCTTCCTTACTGCATGATTACTTAAATGTTTACCGGTTGTTGAATATATTAAAAGGTTTTTTCGTTATTATATTAAATCAATCATAACATGACACATTAATCAATCGATATGGATTTCATAGAAAATATGTTTGAAAATACCACTATAGGGAATGGATATATTGAATAAGAAATAGAAAGGTTGTGATTTAGTGAATAAAGATATGGAACAATTACTTGAAGGTTTGAATACGGATTTAGCACATGAGTATGGGGCGGCAATCCAATATTCATATAGTGCTTCTGTTGTATCTGGTTTATATCGTTCTGCATTAAAACCATTTTTTGAAGATGAAATTGAGGATGAACTAGGGCACGCGCTCTATCTATCGGAAAAAATTAAGTCACTTGGTGGAAATCCAACGACCAAATCAGCTGAAGTACCACAACCTACTGATGTAAAGGATATTTTGGAAGAGGTACGGAAAGCGGAAGCAGATACGATTAACCGATATGAGAAACGAAAAGAACAGGCAGAAAAACTAGGATTGACAGAGTTAGTCGTTAAATTAGAAGACATGATTGCTGATGAAACAAATCATAAAGAAGAAGTCGAGCGGTTACTTGTCGATCCGAGAATAAATGGATAATTTAATGGTTCACATTCTATAGTGTCGTACTAATTCCGACACCATAATAATCCCCTTTTTAAAAAGGCGACAATTCATGTCGTCTTTTTTTATTTCACATGGTTTTTTAGCGCGTGTTTTTATTTAATTATAAGCCACGCGATTCAAAAATAATGTTATACTAAGATTGGAAATTGTTAAGGAGGTTCTATAGTTGATAAAAGACATTCATCAAACAATTGATCAGTTTTATCCCGATATGATCGAGATTCGTCGCTACTTACATCAACATCCGGAATTATCATTCAAAGAATATAAGACAGCAGAATATATTGCCGATTTTTATGAAGATTTAGGTATCCCATATGAAAAAAATGTTGGGGGTAATGGGATCGTCGCAACGTTGAAAGGTGGTAAACCAGGGAAGACGGTTGCACTGCGGGCAGATTTTGATGCACTTCCCATTCAAGATGAAAAAGACGTTCCATACAAATCAAAGGTAGACGGTGTCATGCACGCATGTGGACATGACGGTCATACAGCTACACTATTAATTCTTGCCAAAACATTAAAACAATTTAAAGAAAACTTGCCTGGAACTGTTGTCTTCCTTCATCAGCATGCGGAAGAACTTGCTCCCGGTGGAGCTAAACCTATGATTGAATCAGGTGCACTCGACCATGTGGATGCCGTTTTCGGCACGCATCTTTGGTCGACAACTCCTCTTGGCGAATTACAGACAAACAAAAGTACATTTATGGCCGGTGCTGATCGATTTGAAATTACGGTAAAAGGAAAGGGCGGGCACGGCGCATACCCACATGAAACAAAAGACGCCATCGTTATTGGCAGTCAACTAGTCGGCCAACTGCAAGAAATTGTTAGCAGGCGGCTGGATCCACTTAAAACAGGGGTTCTAACGGTTGGTGTTTTTGAAGCAGGTACTACGTTCAACATCATTGCTGATTCAGCAAAAATCAACGGAACGGTCCGCTACCTAGAGAAGGAAGTCCAAGATTTGATCATCTATGAGATGGAAAAAACGATTGAAGGAATTTGCGCACGTTATGACATCGAATGTGACTTTAACTATGTAAAAGGGTATCCGCCACTCGTCAATCACGAAAAAGAAACAACTCTCGCAATTGAGGCGGCAAAGTCAATTCCGGAAATCCATACTTCAGGTGAAGTTGCTCCACAAATGGGCGGTGAAGATTTCGCCTACTATATGATGGAAAAACCAGGTGCATTCTTCTTTACCGGCGCCAAGAAAGAAGATCATTGCTATCCCCATCATCACCCGAAGTTTGATATAGACGAACGCGCGTTACCGATTGCAGCAAAAACACTAATCAATGTTTATCTAGCATATCAAGAATCGAACAAATGAATAAAAACAGACGTAAGCCCCTTCATAACAGCCAGCAAGCCATTTATGAAGGGGCTTTTACGCTAATTTTTGTTTCATATATATATAATGAAACAAATAATTGAAAATGAGTCCAGCAATAAACAGGATTACAGCACCTGTATAGTTCATCATAAATAAAAACAGGAGTGCAAATAAACTTGTTTGTATGATTGTTAATTGACTGACCCATTTGATAAACGCGCGGAGCCGATCTTTTTCTTCTACCGGATATAAATCGATCCAGATAACGGTACGGTGATGAGTGTACAACGTCGTAAGCTGAAAACTGCTTAAGTAAATAAACAATATCGCGAAAACAAGTTTGAGCCAATCCATTGGAACAATATAGATGAGCACCCCCCCAATAATGATTAGCCGGAGATACATCCCCAAATAATCCCCACTACGTATAAATGTCAGTCTGTACAAATAGTCATACGTATTTTGCCTTGAAAACTTGACATTTCTTCCAAGCAGTCCGGCCAGCCAACGCCTTTTCTTGATTCTGATTTTTAAATGAGGCACTTCGGCAAACATACTTGCTAAACGATAAAAAAATTGCATTCGAATTTGATCTTTCTCCACCAGTAGATTCCAATCAACACCTGCTTGCTTTCTCGCAATTGTAGCGGTATACAAAAACAGCAAAACAAAAATGACTGATGTAATGCCGGCAAAGACTAAATCAGCCTTTAAAATGAAATAAAACAACACACTATTCACTAGAACGCGAACAACTATATCGATTCGGCGGCTATTTGCATCACGAACTTTCAGCATGTTCCAATTCATAAACAAATTGCCTATTTTAAATAGAAGCAATAATAAAAGAGTCCATAAATATACACTACCTGACCGACTCGAAAATGTATGAAAATACAAAGGACCTAAAGCGGCTGCGACCAACAATAATAAATACAACTGTACAATAAAGCCGTATAAGAGTGCATTACGGAAATAAGCTCCCATCCTTTGTTCTGCAACAATGATGAAAACGAGATCTGGTTCTTTCAACAATGTTCGTACCGGGTTATAGCTGACAATCAACCCGAATATTATTCCAATGACAATAGCAGTTGGGAAATTATCGGGAAGCTGCATTAACCATTGCTGGTAATAAACGGCCAAGGCGGAAATCAGAAATATCATGGCGACAGCGATATGCCCATTAAACATATAACGTAAATAACGACTTGTTTCTTTCACATGCGCAGATAGACGTTGTTTAAAAAAATTATGGGCATCAAACATGGCTGGCATCCTTCGTCAGCTCCACGTATAAATCATCCAATGTCGAATGCGGCATTTGAAAATGCTGACGTAATTCATCCAACGTACCGTCTGCACGTATACGCCCTTCATGGATGATAATAAACCGATCACAATATCTTTCCGCGGTCGCCAAAATATGGGTGGACATTAGAACTCCCGCACCATTGGCTTTCATTTCTTCCATTAATTGCAAGTAGGACTGAATTCCCAATGGATCAAGCCCTACAAATGGTTCATCAACAATATATAAAGGTGGTTCAATTAAAAATGCACACATGATCATTACTTTTTGCCGCATACCTTTCGAAAAATGAACAGGAAACCAATGCAATTGTTTTTCCATTCGGAAGGCTTGTAAAAGCGGTGGTAATCTCAGTTTGAAATCTTCCTCGGAAATGCCATAAGCCATTGCCGTTAAATGTAAATGCTCGTACAACGTCAATTCATCATAAAGAATCGGCATTTCCGGAATATAAGCAAGCTGTTTGCGATAAGCTGTACGGTTGGCTCTAAATGTTTCGTCATTAATCGAAACCATCCCGCTTTTTGGTTGCAGCAAACCGATGACATGTTTAATCGTCGTACTTTTACCAGCACCATTTAAACCAATTAAACCTACTATTTCTCTAGGATACACATTGAAAGAAATTTCATGGAGAACATTTTTATTTGAATACCCGCCGACCAATTGATTAATATGTAATAATGGTTTCACTTCGGTTCCTCCTACTTCCTTGCCTGTATTTGATTTTATCATTATTGGATGACGTTGCCAAAATAAACTCTTCTTTAATTTTCTACATTTATTTTAATCATTTATGTATAAAACAAAAGTTACTGCTCACAATACTAGTGAGGAAATGAGGATAGATCACTGCAGAAATTTTTGTTTCTAACAAAAAATGAGGTGTTAGTGATGGGCATGCTAATGATATAAAACTCTTTTGCTTTCACCAGGCTCAATGCCATTGAGCAGAAAGCAAAACAGTTTATCGTTTCGTTAAATGATTAAACCCGTTTAGCAAAATGAAAAGTCCCCAAAATTAGTATCAATATCAATCCTCATTCCTCTTAAAGCAGGCTAGCCGGGTTATCCCGGCTATGCCTGTTTCTTATTATGCTAATTAATCATTAGAATGCACTTCAACAGGATTGCCTCTCCGCCTCACGCTTGAAGTTACCCCTCCGCGCCTCATCGAAGAGACAGCATAAGAAAGTGTGCCTCCCAATTATTTTTGTTATCACTTATAACTATGATAAACTAACTGTATAATATAATTCTTTATAAAAATAATCACGCTGCACTTATCAAATTAATGCAAATAGATGAAGGAGATGACACAAATGACACATGAAGATTGTATTTTTTGTAAAATAATTGATGGACAGATCCCTTCCGCCAAAGTGTATGAAGATGAGCATGTATATGCTTTTCTGGATCTAAGCCAAGTTTCTAAAGGCCATACGCTTATCATTCCGAAAACACATACAAAAGATATTTATGAAACACCGCCGGAAGTTGCTAAAGAGCTATTCGCCAAAGTTCCACTGATTGCCAACGCTCTAAAAAAAGCATATAATCCGATTGGTATGAATGTCCTAAATAATAATGAAGCGCCAGCAGGACAGTCTGTATATCATCTTCACTTGCATTTGTTACCCAAATATAAAGCGGATGAGGGCTTTTCAGCCGTTTGGGTCACACATGAAAACGATTATTCTTCAGATGCTCTACAACAAATGGCCACTGAAATTAACGAATCAATTGAAAATTAATCCTTTTATATCGGCCAATTTATGTTATAATTATCCTATAAATATCTGCAACTGACGATGAGCGTACAGTTGAGATAAAGTAAAGATTAGATGAGGAGAGGTTAGACAAATGAATATTCGAGTGTTAATTATTTTATCATTGCTAGTAGGGATGGGTGCAATTTTGCACATTATTACTCCACCTTTACTGTTTGGAATGAAGCCGGATATGGTACTATGTATGATGTTTTTAGGAATTATATTATTTCCTAAATTTCAATACGTTATCCTTGTTTCTATTGCTTCAGGGATCGTCGCTGCACTTACGACGGGTGTACCGGGTGGACAAATTTCCAACATCATTGATAAACCGATTACGGGACTTATCTTTTTTGCACTAGTGTTATTGGTAGGTAACAAAATGAACAAAAACATCAGTTCTCCAATTTTAGCCGCAATTGGAACACTCATCAGCGGAGCAATATTTTTATCTGTCGCACTTTTTATCGTAGGGTTGCTTGACGGCGCGTTTGCTTCTATGTTTGTAGTCGTTGTTTTACCTGCTGCTGTTGCAAATATCATTCTGATGGCTATCATTTATCCAATAGCACAAGGTGTAATGAAACGCTCGCAATCATTTTCAATTTCTTAATAGTGAATCATGTAAACTAAAATCCCTTGGCAAAAAGTGTCAAGGGATTTTTACAAAAAGAAGGGTTCAACCACTGCTTTTAGTGGGTAAAATATATTAAGTAGCTTGTAAAGGAGATAAAAAACAATGTCTAGAAGTCAATCATTATTACTAGGATTTATTATTGGTGGAACGGTAAGTGCTGCAGCGACATTATTAAGTACTCCTTCCTCAGGGAAAGACCTGCGCGGTCGCGTGAAAGAACAAAGTCAAGAATGGAAAGATATGCTTGATAACTTATTTCAGGATGTGCTACGATTAAAAGACCAAATAGCCAAAACTTCCAAAGAAGGTGCGGCTTTAATTAATGAACTTACACAAGAGATGAAATCTTCAATCGAAGAATGGAAAGTAGCAATCGAACCAAATCAGGAAAATATCCGTGAATACTTAGAACAAATAGAATCCAGCATTAAAGATTTAGAGCAAAAAATTAACACAAAAGAACAAAATGATCAATGAATTTTTTTTGAAAATGTAAAACCAGCTGAGCTATCAATTGATAGTTCAGCTGGTTTTATACATTGCCATATTTTTTTAGTTGGCTGGCTCTAGATCCTCAATGGATTCAATGTCCATATATTCCGGAACGACTAGCCCAATTTTAGCACCGTCCAGATTTTCACCCATGTCAACAATATTTTCTTTATGTTGTTCATAAAAGTCTTTATGGGTGATTGGCAACCATGCTGCCAATGTAGCGTCAGCATCTGCATTTGCGACAGATTCAAATACAACTGCAACATCAACCGGTGTTACTGTCACTTTAAATCCTTTTTCTTCCATCGCTGCTTTCAATACTCCAGATGAAGCACGCTCGGAATCCCATGGTGTTGACACAAGTTCTACCTCAACTCCATCAGAATCTTCTACACCTTCCATCCATTCTTCTACTTTGTCACGATTATCTTCTACCCAACGCTTGGCAACTTCATCAATATCATCGCCGGTTTCTTTTGCTTCATACATGATTGATTCCATATCCTCTACTTCCCAATTGAATTGGTCAACCATTTTGAAGGCATTTGGTTTCTCTTCTTCAAATCCTTTGCGTGCTAGACTGACAATTTGCTCTGTACCGCCGTATATTTCTTTTGGATCTTCCAAATACTTCATGTCAGGATATTTTGCAAATGTCCAATGTGGGTTCCAACCAGTAATAATGATTGGTTCTTCATCTTTCATTGCTTTGTCCAATTCTGTAGCCATAGCGGCTGTGGAAGAAAGCTCCACATTCCATCCACTTAGGTTATCATATTCTTCAAGCGCTTTTTCTGTCGTAACGGATATGCCCGCTCCTGGCTCAATTCCGATAATCGTGTGATCAATCGCTTCTCCGATATCAGAGGCTCCATTTGATTCATCACTCGCTTCTTCTGAGGTGTCTGTTTCATTTTCAGTATCTGTACCGCTGTTTTCCTCTTCGTTACTACCGCACCCTGCAGCAAAGATTAGCATTACTGCCACAAACGTTAAGGTGAATAATTTTAAAAAACTAGATCTTTTTAACATAATTTTAGCCCTCCTACTTTTTAAAATCAATATACTTTTTAAAGGAGATGTGTATTTGTTTATCCGTTAGCAATTATTCGGCCAACAGTCAGTAAAGATATCTTTTTGTTAAACTGAACTTTCGTTTATCAAAAAGCAACTCTTAGCTTTTCTATATACACGTTAAGTTAAACATTCAGCTACTACAATCTATAGCTATTATTCTTTTGGCTTTAAGTCATCGATGGAGTCAATATCCATGTAATCAGGAACTACTAGACCGATCTTCACGCCTTCAAGATTAGCACCCAGGTTTTCTATATTGTCTTGATGTTCTTCAAACAATTCCCCTTGAGAAACTGGAAGCCACGCTGCGATCATTCCATCTGTTTCACCATCAGCTACGGATTGCCACATAACAGCCATATCCAAAGGCGTGATTGTTACGTCAAATCCTAGGTCTTCCAATACCTTTTTCATCACATTAGTAGAACCAATTTCCGTATCCCACTCTACATAACTTAACTCAATTTCTTTTCCGTCAACTTCTTCAGCACCGTCTATCCATTCCGCAACTTTATCTTCATTCTCTGCTACCCAGTCAGCTGCAACTTCAGCAGGGTCTCCCCCGTCAGAAATTTCCAGCATAACGTTATCTAAGTCTTCTGATGTCCAGAAAAATTGATCAAGTACTTTGTAAGCATTAGGCATATCTTCTTTAAGACCTTTACGAACGATTGTTTCAATGTTTTGAGGATCGCCATAAGAATTCTTTGTATCTTCTAAGTAATGTAAATCATATTTAGCAAATTTCCAATGAGGTGACCACCCGGTAACAACAATGGGCTCTTCATTGTTAATAGCTGAATCTAAAGCAGTTGCCATCGCTCCACTAGAGGAGGCCTCAAGCTCCCAGCCGTTCAGATTATCGTAATCCTCCATTGCATCTTCCGTTGCAAGCATAATACCTGCACCAGGCTCAATGCCTGTAATGGAATAATTAACTGCTTCACTGTAGTCTACTTCATCACTATTTGCCTCATCATTCACTTCTTCATTATTTGTCCCCGCATTTTCATTCCCATTTTCCGAGTTTGATGAAGAATCACCACATGCCGAAACAACTAACAATAAAGCAATTAATGCAACAAAACAAACTGTTTTGGAGTATGTAACCTTAAACGCTTTTTTCAATTGAATTAACCCCTTCGTGTTGAATATAAATAAAATAAGGCCATTTAGATCTAAAATGGCCTCATTTTATTTTTTGCATAATTTATTTTGCTTCCAATTCTTCTAATGATTCGATATCCATATAACTTGGTACAACTGCACCAATTTTAGCGCCTTCTAAATTAGGTCCTAGATCAACTATATCTTCTTTATACTCTGCGTATAAATCTTCATGTGTTGCCGGTAACCATGCTGCAACCATTCCATCTACTTCGCTGTTTGCTACCGCTTGCCACATAACAGCATTGTCAAGTGGAGTAATTGTTGCACTATACCCTAAATCTTCAAGTACTTTTCCAACTACGTTTGTTGATGCAATTTCAGAATCCCACTCAACATAAACTAGTTCAATCTCTTCACCATCAACTTCTTCTACTCCGTCTTTCCATTCATCTACTTTATCTGCATTCTCTTCTACCCAAGTAGCTGCAGCTTCTGATGGATCTGCACCATTTTGAATTTCAAGCATAATCGATTCCATATCATCTGTTGTCCACTCGAATTGATCCAACAACTTATATGCATTTGGCATGTCATCTTCAAGTCCTTGGCGAACTATTGTGTTTATTGTCTCCGCTTCGCCATATACACCTTTTGGATCTTCTAAATATTTCAAGTCATATTTTGAAAACTTCCAGTGTGGTGTCCAACCAGTTACAATAATCGGCTCTTCTTTCTCAATTGCTTCTCCTAGTGCTGTTGCCATAGCACCACTTGATGACGCTTGAACTTCCCAGCCATCAAGGCCATATTCTTCTACCGCTTTTTCAGTAGCTTTAAATACGCCAGCTCCAGCTTCGATTCCTGTTATTTTATAATCAAGTTCTTCACCAACATTAGACCCTTCTTCAGAATTAGCGTTATCACCTGATTCTTCTGCATTTTCATCCGAACCTGTATCACCGGAGTTTGAATCGTTATTCGATCCACATGCAGCAAATACTGTTAATAGAAGTCCGAATCCAACGAGTAGAACCAGACGTTTCCAATTTAATGTTTTAGACATGTAAAATGTCCCCCTTATATTAAAAATATATATGCAAACTTTCCTCTTAAGAAAGATGCTATCAAAAAACAAATTAATCTTTAACTCTTTTTCGTGTTCACGCTTTGCGTAAACCGGTCAATAATAATTGCCAAAATAACAATTCCGATACCGGCGACAAATCCTCCACCTACTTGAGCTCTTTGCAGTGCCGATAGCACTTCTCTTCCCAAGCCAGGTGCACCAATCATTGATGCAATTACGACCATGGATAAGGCAAGCATCACTGTTTGGTTAATACCGGCCATAATCGTTTCCTTCGCCATTGGTAATTCTACTTTAAAAAGTTTCTGGCTTCCCGTACTTCCAAATGCCTCAGAAGCTTCCACCAGTTCTTTGGAGACTTGTCGGATCCCTAAATTTGTAAATCTTACGGTTGGTGGTGTTGCAAATATAAGTGATGCAAACACACCTGGTACCATACCGATACCAAAGAATGCAACTGCTGGTATTAAATACACAAATGCAGGCATCGTCTGCATAAAGTCAAGAATAGGTGTAATAATTGCCTCTGCAACTTTACTCTTAGACATTAATATTCCAACAGGAACACCAATAACAACAGAGAGTATACTTGCTATTAAAACTAATGTAAAGGTACTAATTAAATGTTCCCATAAGCCCTGATTATAAATAAGCCATAAGCCTACAATTGTAAAAGCAGCAAGTCCAAACTTTTTCCCCGATAGGAAAAAGGCTATTAACGCAACAATGACTATAATAACAACTGGTGGAACTATTAGCAAGGTATCCGAAGTAAACTCCATCAGTTTACCGAAGTATTCTTTAATCGGTTCGAATAAAAAGGCGAAACCACTTGTTATTTGATCTGTCAGCCATTTTGTACCTTCGGCTATTGGTATTTTAGGTATAAAGTCCATTATTTTATTAAGCATTTTCTAAATTCACCTCGCCATCTTTTGACAGAGCGGCTATTACAGCTCCACGAACGATAATTCCTACCAATTTTTCATTTTCTACTACAGCAATAGGCATTGGCGAATCGTAAATGATATCAAAGATTTCATTCATCGGTGTTTCTTTATCAACTTTTGGTATATTATTTTGCAGGATACCTTTTAGACTTCTTTCTTCTTGTTTAATAGCATTTGCAGCATCATCGGCAGTTACATAACCTTGTAACATACGTTTGCTATCCACAACATAGACACCTGATAAACCTTCTTCACGCATTCTTTCCATTGCAACACGCGGTCCATGGTTATCTATGTTCACCGTTTCCGGTCGTTTCATAATATGCTGTGCTGTTAAAATCTTAGATCGATCGACATCTTCAACGAATTTTTCTACATAATCATTTGCCGGATTAACTAAAATTTCCTCTGGTGTACCAATCTGGACGATTGCACCGTCCTTCATTAACGCGATTCGATCTCCTAGACGTAACGCTTCATCTAAGTCATGCGTAATAAATAAAATCGTCTTTTTCATGCTTGCCTGCAAATCAATTAATTCATCCTGCATGTCTTTTCGAATTAGTGGATCTAGTGCCGAAAATGCCTCATCCATTAACAACACTTCCGGATCGTTGGCTAGAGCCCGAGCTAATCCGACCCGTTGTTGCATCCCACCGGACAACTGATTCGGGTATTGTTCAAAATAACCACCTAGCCCAACCAATTCAAGTGCATTTTCAGCTTTTTTACGACGTTCTTCTTTCGGCAATTTTTGGATTTCCAAACCGAACTCTGCATTTTCCACAATCGTGCGATGCGGAAATAAGGCAAAGCGCTGAAAAACCATACTTAACTTTTCACGACGCACTTTGCGCAATTCTTGTTTGTCCATTTTGGATAAATCTTCGCCTTCAATCAATATGCTACCTTCCGTTGGCTCTATTAGCCGATTGATCAAGCGAACCAAGGTAGACTTCCCACTTCCAGAAAGCCCCATAATGACAAATGTTTCTCCGGCATGGACAGAGAATGAAGTACGATTGACCCCAACGGTATTTCCCGTTTTGCTTAAAATCTCATCCTTTGATAAGCCTTCATCCAAATATTTAATCGCTTGCTTTGGATGCCTACCAAAAATTTTTGATAAGTTATTTACCTCTATCAGTGGCATTCAATTCACCTCTTCTAATTATTAAGTTGTGGATTAAGTTGTTAAAAACAAGTAAATAAGTATGTGTGTGAAGTTGTAGATTAAACCTTGGAGGGGAGAGAGGTAGTACAGCGCCTGCCACTACATACTATTTAAATGACCATTAACATTCATGAGCTATTAACATTCACACCATATAATCATATACCCTAAAAGAACTATAGTTCAAACTTCAAATTTTCGTTTATTGCAACGTTTTTCATTATCTATTTCATTATGATGCCACATCCTTATTTTATCGCTAAATTTCGTTTATATACTTATATTTGTTGATCATCTATAAAATCCCAGTATCTAAAGACCTAGTAAATAATTGTTTGTGCCTATCATTTTTACAATTCACGTGATGTTAATAGTGTTTAATGTTAACGGTATACGGGCTATCAAGTGAAGAATTCGAAGTGGGGACACGAGCCTACCAAATGGAATGTGCGAGATTCTGACGTAAAACGAGTATATTTCTCGAGCGGTATTGGTACGTTTTTTTCATTACACACTTTTTTTCGAATACCCAATATTTTATAAACCAAATTTATGTTAAATATATATTTTTAGTATAAAAATGTGTTATATTAAACAGTATTGAATAAGAAAGAGGAGTGTCATAAATGAAAAAGACTTTAGCTGCAACGGTAACTGCTGTTGGGATTCTTGCTCTCTCAGCATGTTCAGGGGATGGCGATTCAGAAGTAGTAGTAGAAACAGGTGCCGGAAATATTACAAAGGACGAGCTATACACTGAATTAGTCGATAGGAACGGGGAAGAAGTATTACGGGAAATGATCACAATGGTTGTCTTAGATGACAAGTATGATATTGATGAAGAACAAATTGATGAGGAAATTGAAAACCTCAAAGAACAGTTTGGTGATGATTATGAAAGCACGTTGGAAAGCCAGAACATAACAGAAGAAGATTTACGTGAAGATATAAAAGAAGGCTTACTACAGGAAGCTGCTTTAACGGAAGATATTGAAGTTTCCGAAGAAGAAATGAAAAATCAATATGATCGTATGAAAACGGAATTGGAAGCAAGACATATACTCGTTGCAGATGAGGAAACAGCAAATGAAGTGAAAGAAAAACTCGAAAATGGAGAAGATTTCGCAGAATTGGCTAAAGAGTATTCCACAGACGGATCTGCACAAGAAGGTGGAAAATTACCTCCATTCAGTGCCGGAGACATGCTTCCTGAATTTGAAAATGCTGCTTACGGTATGGACGTTGGCGATATTAGTGACCCGGTTCAAACTCAATATGGTTTTCATATAATTGAGTTGCTTGATAAAAAGGAAAGCGAAGAAGATATCGGTACGTTTGAAGAAAACAAGAAAAAAATTCGCCGAGACTTAGCAAGCAAGAAAATTGAACCTGAAAAAGCAATGCAGAAAATGAACGACCTATTGTCAGATACAAAAATTGATATAAAAATCGATCAATATAAAGATATGCTAAAGAATGAACAAGCCCAAGGGTAATAAATAAACACAAACGAAGGCCTATACTATATGACGTATAAGCCTTCGTTTTTTTGATTCTATTAATCCGCTGCATTCATAATGAATTATTCCTCCATACGTCTTTGCCCACGTCTTTTTCTTTCATCTTCCATCCGATTAATATAAACTTCACCTTCGCGTTCAATAAACTGCTGTTCTAATATATGCTCCGCACGCATGGCCCGAAATGCCATATAACCACTTAGGAAAATTAATACTACCAGCATCAATACCCACCAGGGAATTCCGAATACCATCATATAAGCCCCCTTGTCCATCTTTTCTTTTACCATATATATGACGGAAACAATATAATAATGACTGGTACCTTTCAAAGAAGACAAAGTAACGGATCCACCGAGCTTTAATTCCGCATATTTTGGAGCTCACTGACTTTTATTTCACGTTTGTTATAGGTGGTTGGGTTAACAAAGAACGCGTAAATAAATGGAATTTCTGATGAACCTTGTCAAGGAAAGGAACGTAATTAATTTTTCTCAAAAAGCGGTTTATAAAATGAACGGTTGTCCATGGCAAATAACCGCTCTGTGAACTCGCCGGGTTTTATCTTATTCAACGCTCTGTCCAGCATATTCATTTTTGCGTCGATCAAATCAATCAAATGTAACAATTCCGCTTCTTTAATCAATGGCGGTTTTGGGCTTCCCCATTCAGCTTTTCCGTGGTGGGATAAAACCAAATGCTGTAAAATCACTACTTCTTCCCCTTCAATTTTCAATTCTTCCGCCAACTTGCCGATTTCTTCAACCATCATCGGGATGTGTCCCAATAATTTACCTTCTAATGTATACGATGTGGTAACAATTCCTGACAATTCTTTTAATTTTCCTAGATCATGCAGGATAATACCGGCATACAATAAGTCTTTATTTATGGACGGATAAAGGGTTGATAACTCTTTCGCAATAGACAACATGCTTACAATATGATGAGCCAGACCTGAAGCATATTCATGATGGTTTTTTGCCGCTGCTGGGTAGGATAAAAGTGCATCTCCGTATTTTTTTACAAATGCCCGTACAATACGCTGTAAGTTGGCATTTTCCATTTCAAATATCGCTTCAGTCAGTTTTTCATTTAATACTTCTTTTTCAACAGGGGCTTTTTTAATAAATTGTGTTAGTTGTACGCCGTCCATTGGTTGAGCAGGTCGAATCGTCAACACTTTCAATTGAGGTTTTCCACGAAATTGATTGACTTCACCGGTTAATCCAACAATTTGTTCCGGAACAAAAGTTTCTTCATCCTCTTTCGTCGCGTCCCAAAGCTTCGCCTCCATTTCACCAGTGGCATCACCGAATAAAATGGTCAAAAAAGGCTTGCCGTTCGTCGTTAAGCCTTTGCTCACTTCCCTTATTAGTAAAAACCCTTCAAATGAGTCGCCGATTGCGTGTTGACCTATTCCTTTTTTCATTTGAAATTCCTCCCCCATATTTAATGCAATACTGTTGATAAATTAAGTTTGTTACGTGCCTGTATGATTCATTATCGGCCTTTCAAGTTCAATAATATGTGCTTCATCTGCTAAAGTGACTATTTCTTTCTTGCAAGTAAAGATAATTATTTGCTGTGCTTTGGAAACTTCCTTCATCACTTTCATGATTGCTTTCGTTCGATGAGAATCAAAGTGAATAAAGGCATCATCCATAATAAATGGTACATTATGTTTTCCACTCATGATTTCACCTATGGCAATACGAAGTGAAATATATAATTGATCTACAGTCCCTTGTGATAATTCATTCACTTGGTATGTTATTCCATTGTGGGCTTCAACACGAAACCCTTTTTTTCCCTTAGGCTCAATAACTCGGTGGTACACATGATCTGTTATTTCTGAGAAATAAGCCGTCGTTTTTGCTAGAACAGTACGGAAATACTTCTTTCGATAGGCCCGTTTCGTTTCAGAAAGTACTTCTTTTGCCGTTTTATATACAGACCATTCTTTCGCAAGCCGATTTAATTTTTCCCTACCCATTTCCAACCGATATGTCGCTTCCGAATAAGCTTGCGAACGCTCCAACTTACCCACTTCAGCTTGAAGATCCGCAATTTGTTGGCGTATTGTCTCTAATTCTTCCTCAAGATCTTTTATATGCTTCTTTTGTTTTATTCCTTGTTTTTCCAATTCATTTTCGTCAAATTGATCGACTTGCCAAGCTTCTATCATGTCTGCGGGAAATCGGACGATAAGTTCTTCATAGCATTGTCTATATGCTCTCTCTGTCTCCTTTTTTTCATCCCCTTGATCTGCTGCTATAAAATAAGCTTCTTCAGACTGAACATTTGCCTGATTGAATAAAGCGTATATTTCTTGTTCATACGTGCCAATTTTTTGTTCTATCATTTTCTTTTTTGCACGACATTCCTTAATAAACTGTTCGTATTGATCGATTGACTTTATTTTATCGGTATATTGTTCAACAAACCTTTCAACTGTATCAGCCAAAACATATACATCCTTGTTGGCTGAGTGGATCCCTTGTGTATCTAAAAATTGGCTGACCTCTCGGATATATGCTGCTTCTTTTTCTTCTATCTGTTTATATTGTGAATTTTTTTCTTCTATCTCCTGCAAACAATGCAACATACGCTTGATCATATAATATGCCTCTGCCCAATAAGCAATATCAATTGATTGCAAAAAAGGATAGGCTTCATACTGTGTCTCCAAATCAGATGTAAACCTTTTCTTTCTTTGTTCATATGAATTCTTTTTTTCCTCATGCTTCAAAAGTTCCATTTTAATCTTTTTGCTTTCGGCTTGCAAAGTTGAAACAGTATTTTCTATTTCTACTTGTTCGGCTAATACTCTTTCAATTTCCTTCATTTCCGAAGCGGGGATGGCATTATTCTCTTGTGGAATCCTCATTTGATGTAATAGCATATCCATATTTTTAATGGTGTTGTTTCTTAACATCAATTGCCCGACGCCAATGATCAATATAATTACAATGGTCATTACTGGAGAAGGAATTGACGTTATAAACAGATGAACAAATCCAAACAGGAATGCTACAACAATACTCCCGTAACAAAGCTGCTGTGCCTGCTTCTTTTTTTTGACTTTTTCTTCATGCCATTCGATTGCTTCCATTTCTGAATGTTTCACCATTTTTTGCATAGCTTCACTTTCAGCAACTTGACCTTTTTTAGACTGTAAAAGATGCAATTCTTCTTTCGGCAGAAGAAGTTTTCGATGTTTGTCCAAATCCTGATTAATTTGATTGAGTGCTGTATTCCATTCATTCGCCTCTTGTTGCAGCTGCTCTCTTTCCATTTGAAGTTGATCTAAGCGATGCTTTAAATCCAACCATCTCTTTTCTGTATAAAAAGGGAAATGAAGCTGTTTTAATTGTTCGATATCGATAGGTATTTGCAATTGTGCCATTTCAGTCTCAAGTTGTGCGTTCAGTTTATGAATATCCGTCTGCAATTGTTTCATTTCTTGCTCCCATTGCTGAACAAATCGATATGACTGCAACAGGTTGTTTGCGGTATTATAGGCTGCAGCGGAAGCCAGTTCTTGCTTGAGTTTTTCCTGTTTATGTTTATACTCTTTCTCTTGGCCTTCTATTATCGCTTGTTCACTTTTTAAAGAGAGCAACGGATCTTTCAATTCCTGAAGCCGTTTTCGTCCATTTTCTGGAAAATAAATTTTCTGCGGATATTGCATTATCCTATCTTTCAACTGATAATACCGATAAATAGTAGGTAAGGCATGTTTTATTTTCTCATTTGCAGCCAGTTCCTCTTTCACCTGAATGATCTTTTGCTGTACCCGCTCCATTTCCTCGCTCAGTCGGATAATAGCTTTATTTTTTTCACGATAAGCGGATTCCTCTTGGTGAAATTGTTTCCAGTCTTGAAAAATGCGTTCAAGCTCTTCAATTTGTACATTCATCAAAGGGACTTTTCCGGTTCGTTTGAACAATTCGTTAATTTTATTATCCAGTTTTTTTTCAATACTGTTTACGTTTGTTGCACCCGTCAGGCCAATATTGAAAAGAATTTCTCCAAAATCCTCATTTTTCATGTTTCTCAAATGGTTTAAATCAAGTGCCGAAAACGAATAGATCGATTCGTATATGCTACTGGATA
Organism: Virgibacillus sp. W0181; assembly: GCF_051846915.1. NCBI lineage: Bacteria > Bacillati > Bacillota > Bacilli > Caryophanales > Bacillaceae > Virgibacillus > Virgibacillus sp. W0181. The sequence continues at coordinate 16,128 of NZ_JBPYCR010000035.1, read as the reverse complement.
CTCCGGATAATTGTTCGCTGAGCCAAGCTTCGTCCATAACATCCCCGTTTTCGGTATAACACGCTGCAGCTCCATTGTTCACGTTATCCATTCGTTCAATCGTAAATTCCTCGAGATTTGAATTTACAAGTGTTAATCTGCCGCCCATTTTACTACCTGTTTTCGGGCGATAAAATTGTCGCTTTTTTGGCGGAAATCCAAATAACATAAATAATATAAATTGTTGTAAGCTTGACTTTCCCGCTTCATTCTCTCCATAAATTATAGAAAGAGAATGATCCGAAAAACGAATTTCTTTATCTATCCAACGTCCGAACCCATAAATAAATGCCTGTTTGATTTGTATATTAATCGCCACCTTCATTCAAAAGTTCATTCATTAATAGGTCATAAGCGTCTTCTTTTATCGTTTGTTCCGTTTCTTTATTAATTGGTGTTAAATGCTTTTTCGCTTGGCGGTGATTGTATAGGTCGGATAAATATGGTTGAATTACCGCCTGATCCATTTGCCTTGATAATTCGCCAATAAAATAATCGCCTGCTATATGTACTTCTTCACGACGTTTTTTCGGTATATTTATTTTGTACTGATAAATAAATTTCCAATTCGTTTCATGACCAAAAGATTCGTTTAGAAGCTCGATCAATTCGTCCAGAGTATGATCTTTCTCCCAATTTAACAGACGGTCCTGCTTGTCAAGAAGCGTAAGTGTAATTAAAACTGGTGTCGGTTTTACCATAGATTTTATTATAGATCGGATTTTCATTTCTACTTCATGAATTTCTGTAGCGTAAGATATATTTACGTCCACAGATTCAAATTGAATCGCTTGCAAGGGATAAAAATTCATTTTAACTTCTGTGTCCGTCATTTCCACATAATAACACCCTTTTTCCCCTTGCTCATTACGGTGGCGCCCTTGCGTATTCCCGGGATAGACAATAGGTGGATGCTGCTTTATTATTTCGCGCTGATGAATATGACCCAGTGCCCAGTAATCAAATTCTTCCTTCATCAAATCACTAATTAAAAAAGGTGCGTACGTATCGTGGGCTGTATTTTTTTGATAACTGCCATGAAGCATCGCGATGTGAAAGGGAACTTCTTCATCTACAATTTTAAATGATTCTGATTTATTTGTAGTGATTGCTCGATTTACATAACTGAAGCCATATATGTTTGCTAACGCCTGATTATTTCGTCTGAACGTAAATGTATCTATCTTTTCATCATTGAAAATAAATACATTGTCAGGGTAGGTAACGTGATGGATGTTTCCTTTTATGTAATCATGATTTCCGTATGACAAATATACTTTTATATGGTGACGATTCAACTGTTCAAACGCGTGTCGCAGTTTTACTTGAGCCCGCAAGCCCCGTGTTTCATTGTCAAATAAATCCCCGACAAGCAAAACAAAATCAACATTTTTATCAATGGCTGTTTGCACAAGCCGATCAAGCGCTGTCAATGTACTTTCAACAATTTCTTTAAATAGATGCTCTGGTATATTGGCAAGCCCTTTAAACGGACTGTCCAAATGTAAGTCGGCTGCATGGAGGAACGATATTCTAGCGGTCATCGTTACATTCATTCCTTTCACTCACTTATATCATCATTCTATCAAATCCCGAAAGAGAATGCACGTTCGCTATTATGTTTTTCCTTAGCAAAATGAAAAAAGCCACTTTATATAAATAAAATGACTTTTTCCGGTAGCTATTCTATTCTTTTTTAGATAGGGATAATGCCTTTTTGAAATCTTTCAATGAATTGGACGCACCATACATTAACACGCCGCCTTTATACACTCTTGCACCGAGCACTCCCAGTAAAACGATTGTTGCGACTAAAATTCCAATCGATAAACCAATTTCCCAAACCGGAATATCTAACATGCCGACCCGTAAAAACATAACCATGGGCGTAAAAAATGGAATAAAAGAAGTAATCGTTATGAACTTGGATGCAGGCATGCTTATACCAAACATCGCAATTAAAAAAGCAATCATAATTAAAAAGATAATAGGCATGGTCAATTGTTGCGCATCTTCTACCCTGCTGACGAGTGAACCGAGCATGGCAGCAAGTGTCGCATACAGTAAATATCCTAATACAAAAAATAATACAGCATAAAAATATACTGAAAGTGACGTATCCTGAAGGCCGAAGATCTCAAATATTCCTCCCACTAATTCATCCTTCTTCGTTAAAATGAGCCCATAGCCCGCTATAATAAATACGGCCACCTGTGTTAATCCTAATAGTGCAATTCCTGCTATTTTAGCAAACATATGAGACACAGGTGATGCACTGGATATTAAAATTTCCATAACCCGTGAAGATTTTTCCGTAGCAACATCCGTTGCAATCATTTGTCCGTACATCATAACGCTCATGTATAACAGAAACAGCATGATATAAACAATACCTCTTGCCTGATTCAATTCTTCATCTGTTTTCGCCGATTCGTCTAAAGCAACCTTTTCAAAAGATACTTGTTCATAAATAATATTTAATTTCTGTTCATCTATCCCTGCCTGTTGTGTGGCCATTGCAATTTTCAGCTGCTGCAGCTGCTGTTCCAAAATCGACTGCATTTTTGATTCTGAAATAGTTTTCGCATAATATGTAGCCTTGGGCAATTGATTATCATTTAAATCTAACGTAACATATGCTTTGAACTCTTCTTCTTCCACCGCTTTTTCAGCTTCTTGTTCCGTGCCACTGAATAATTCCAATTCAACATCTTCACTAGCCTGCTCGACACTTGCCTTAAATGGATCAAACAATTGTTCAGAACGGTCGATTATGGCAACTCGGTCTGCTTCATCATTGGAAAAAAATTCGATGATCGGTTGAATGTTAGCGATGCCGAAAATAAATAACAATGTAATTAACGTCGTAATGATAAATGTCTTTGCTTTTAATCGAGTCATATACGTATGGGATAATATGATCCAAAACTTATTCATACGATGCACCTACTTTTTCAATAAAAATATCATTTAAAGATGGTTCCTCAAGCTCAAATTTACGAATAAAGCCTTTATTATGCAAAGCCGAAAAAATGGATTGTGATACGGATTCATTCTCAATTTGCATCTCACATCCTTCTGTTACTTTCTTATAACCAACTACACCCGGGTGATTTTTCAGAAATTCCAAAGGAATATGTGCATGGATGATTAAATTTTTCTTTCCGAAAGCATGCTTTATATCACGTAAAGACCCTTTTACAACATCTTTTCCTCGATGCATGATACATAAATGTTCGCACAGTTCTTCTACATGATCCATTTGGTGAGATGAAAAAACGATAGACGTTCCTTGGTCTTTCAAATTAACAACTGCTTCTTTCATCATTTCAACATTAATTGGATCCAATCCAGAAAAAGGCTCATCCAGTATGAGCAGCTTCGGCTTATGAATAACTGCAGATATAAATTGAATTTTCTGTTGGTTCCCTTTGGATAATTCCTCCACCTTTTTATCCATGTACTCAGGTACCTTAAAGCGATCAAGCCAACCTTCCAGCTCTGTTAAAACGGTTTGCTTGTTCATACCGCGAAGCTTTCCCAAATATACAATTTGTTCTTTTACTTTTAATTTAGGGTACAGACCCCTTTCTTCTGGCAAATAGCCGATTAAATGGCTTTTATCGTAATTAATCGATTCACCATTCCAAGAAATTTCACCGTCTGTATGATCCAGCAACCCAAGAATCATGCGAAAAGTCGTTGTTTTACCTGCGCCATTTCCACCTAGAAAACCAAACATTTCTTTTTCCGGTATTGTAAGTGAGAGTTGGTCAACAGCTGTAAATGTACCGAATTTTTTTGTGACATCTTTCAAAACTAAAGTCAAAATAGCTTCCTCCTAGCATTAGATCAATCGTTTTGTTCCATTTTTTTAGCCGGTTTTTTAATAAATAAAATTCCAAATAAGGAGATAGGAATACCAATAAGCATAAAACGCCAATCATCGTATATAATTGTAACAATCGTAAAGGCTAATACCGACAAAACAATTATACCGATACCAATTAACAGCTTTGAGGGTTCATATTGTTCAGTGTTTTGCATTTTGACGGTTAAAATAATACCGATAAATGCCCAGCTCGCTAAATGTGTCAACATTAATACACCAAGAACCATAGCGAGACTTAAATCAACCCCGAAAACTAGAAATGAAAAGAAAATATAGATCATGCCTAATGTGACATACCAGGAATAAGACCTTGCTTGTTGCCAAATATGTTCATGTAATTCATCAAGTCCTCTTTGTTCCCTCGCTTTTTTTCGTCCAAACCACCAACCGAATATTCCAAAAATCATACCTCCATACAACCCTATCATCCCTACAACGGAAACATCCATTAGCTATCTCCCTCCTTAAATACAAAAACTTCTTCAATTGTACAATGAAACTGTTGAGCAATTTTAAATGCCAATTCCAATGATGGATTATATTTTCCCTTTTCAATCGCAACAATGGACTGCCTTGACACACCAACGAGTTTGGATAGATGTTCCTGGGTCATTTTTTTCTCGCTTCTTAACTCACGTATTCTGTTTCTCATTGTACCTCCAATTGTAAATGACAAGTTAACTTTACATATGTGTTACAATTAGTATAATAAGCATAAAATAATATGTCAAGTTAACTTGACAATTTTTCCGATACTTTGGAATGGAATTTATGATTGAATAACGGTCTATCATTACTGATATATTCGTGGCATAATAAGTATATATTAATTTTACTGGGAGGGGATAGTCCATGAAAGATTATTTTTTAACAGTTTTTTCAACATCCGGAAAAAAATTACTTGATGAATCGTTTTCATCCAAAAATGATGAAGATGCAAAAACCATTGGAAAAAAGCGATTGTCGGAAGAGGGATATGAAGAGTATACTCATCGTTGCGTAACTCCTGATGCCAAATTGTTATTATTCCATCGTTAAATCTTCTTTTTTGCTTACAAAAAAAATCGTAGAAGAGGGTAATTCTCTTCTACGAGATCTATGTAATTTACTGTTTTTCAGATTCGCCGTAAAGATCTTCAAGTGGTTTTGTAATAATGCGACTGATATCGTTAATGACCAAATTTAATCGTTGTTCCTTATCCATTAAATTCGAGATATCTTTATGCTGCTGTACTACCTCTACAACTTGGCGCGCACTCTCTACTTCTTCTTCTGTAATCTCTTCTCCTTGCATCTGCTTTTCCTGCAATTCCAACTGTGTATCTCGAAAGTTTTCAAACATTTCCCTCGCAGATTCATCACTCATTACTGCTTCAAATGCTTCTTTTAATTCGTTAAATTCCTCGCTGTTGCGAATCGCCTTTTCCAGTTCGTGGGCATTGTCGTAAATATTTGACACAATACGTCCTCCTTCATTGACTTACTACCGTTACTATAACAAACGAAAAGAGTCATGTATACCTTTTATAAAATGGGGGACGTAGAATGATTTAAATTTTTGCGGAATATTATGAGCGAAACAAGAACTTTATCCATTAAAACACCATTTTTCGCACCTAATTCAGCTTATATAAATGGATTTTATGTATATTATTGGAATGTTTGTTAAAAATAACAAATGTTAAATTTATCAATTTGCAGCAGAATGAAATGATCACTTTATTTTTGCATCGAGTGTAGTTTGTTAACATGAATAAAGATAGAGGGAATGTATTCCCTCTATCTAAAGGATTTCTCCTTTTTACCATCATTATTGGGGTTGGTTTCCACTAAACTGCTGTTGAGCAGATTGTACTAAACGCTTTGTGATTTCGCCTCCAACAGATCCATTCGATCTTGATGTCGAATCAGGTCCTAGTTGAACACCGAATTCTTGGGCGATTTCGTATTTCATTTGATCCAGTGCTTGCTGAGCGCCTGGAACGACTAATTGGTTAGAGTTGTTGTTCGCCATTTCTATCACCTCCTGTATAAACTATTGTTCACCGTTTATTAAAATCTTATGAAGCATATTTACTGGTAAATTGTTCATAAAAGGTAAAATGTGGTGAAGGTGATAGAACCTGGTTATCAAACCTAATTTTTAAAAAAACAAGCCCATTACAAATATAATGTAATGAGCTATCTATTAAAGTCAGAAAGCATAAAATTTTGTGCTTATCTGTTTAACTTCGACGTACAAATTTTTTCGGTGGGACGAAAGCGTATCTACAGTCCCCAGAATGTTTTAGTGCAAATCTTTTCGGTGGGGACGAGCATTTACGCGCAGTCCCAGGGCATGGCGTTCTAAGCTTGCCAGCCCAGGCCCTCCTCGAGGTCTTAAACAATAACTCTTCGTGACAAAACCACCAGTACGATTTCTTGCTTAAGCTATGCCTGATGCTAACCAGGGCGCCTGCGCTTTTCTTATAAAGAATGCGTCATATCTTCTGGCACAACATATTTATCAAATTCTTCTTCCGTCAAAAGCTCCAGTTCTACTGCCGCTTCTTTGAGCGTCGAATCATCTTCAAATGCTTTTTTTGCAATTTTTGCTGCATTTTCATAACCAATATGAGGGTTTAGCGCCGTTACAAGCATTAGAGAATCCTTTAAAAATGTATTTATTTTTTCATAGTTCGGCTCAATCCCAACTACACAGCGTTCGTTAAAGGATAACATGCTATCTGCAAGCAATTGACACGACTGAAGTAAATTGTATGCAATGACAGGTTTAAATACGTTTAATTCAAAGTTACCTTGACTTGCTGCAAAACCAATCGTAGCATCATTTCCCATCACTTGTGTAACAACCATTGTAATTGCTTCACTTTGCGTTGGATTCACTTTGCCGGGCATAATTGAGCTTCCCGGTTCGTTTGCAGGTATAGTTATCTCACCAATTCCTGAACGTGGTCCACTTGCCAACCAACGCACATCATTAGCAATTTTCATAAGGTCCGCTGCCAGTGCTTTTAAGGAACCATGTGCATATACCGCTTCATCATAACTTGTTAAAGAATGAAATTTGTTTGGTGCAGAAATAAATGCTTTACCGGTTTGCTTACTTATTTCTTTACAAACACGCTCGGAAAATTCCAAAGGAGCGTTTAATCCTGTTCCAACTGCTGTTCCACCTATTGCAAGTTCTTTTAAGTGATCTGCACTTTCTGTAATCATCATTTCAGCTTTTTCAAGCATGCGGTGCCAACCACTCATTTCCTGCCCCAATGTAATCGGAGTCGCATCTTGAAGATGGGTGCGTCCAATTTTAACAACATCCTGAAAAGCATCGACTTTTTTCTTTATCGAATCTTTTAATGTTTGAACAGCAGGCAAGACAGTATCTTCCATTTTCAGTACGGAAGCTACATGTAAAGCTGTTGGATAAGTATCATTAGAACTTTGAGATTTATTCACATCATCATTCGGATGAAGCTTTAAATCAATTCCTCTCTCCTCCAACCATTTATTTCCAACAAATGCAAGTACTTCATTGACGTTCATATTTGATTGTGTTCCACTGCCTGTTTGCCATACAACTAATGGGAAATGCTCATTCAACTTCCCTTCCAACACAAGATCTGCAGCATGACCAATGGCATCTGCTTTTTCCTTTTCCATTAACCCGAGGTCACTGTTTGCCTTTGCTGTACTCTTTTTTAAAATGGCAAATGCTTTAACAATTTCTGTCGGCATTTTTTCATTTCCTATAGGGAAGTTCTGTTTGCTTCGTTGTGTTTGCGCGCCCCAAAATTTATCAGCAGGTACTTTTACTTCTCCTAACGTATCCTTCTCAATGCGGTAATCCATTATATAATCCTCCCTATGTAAATATAGTCATTTCCTATTGTATCAAAACTGTGAACTCCTCACCACTTAGCTGAACACAACTGAAATTTACTAAACATCAATTGGTATTATTTCCGAGCAATAATAATTGACACAAAATTGTACCTGTATTATTACACTTTATCCGTTATAATACAGGAGAGAACAACCTATTATAATTCGGGGATGCATAAGTACTCTTACGCATCCCCGCCGAATAGATAGAGATATAAACAACTGCTTAAGCATCATTTTAAATTTAAAAGGGGGCCTTTTAGATGCCGAATATTTGGACCCATATACAATTTTGTGAAGATGTCATTGATTTGATCCCATATACGCAGCAGTTATTTGCGGATCATGAAGCTTATTTGAAGCTTGGTGCACAAGGACCCGACCCATTTTTTTATTATAACTTTTGGCCTTGGATTAAAAACGGGCCTGTCCAGACGATTGGGCAAAAGCTTCATACAGAAAAATGTGGTGACTTCCTTATGGAGCTCATCGATGCCGGTAAACATGAAAGCACGGTTGTACAAGCGTACATATTTGGTTTTGTTACGCATCACATTCTTGATCGTAATACGCATCCTTATATTCATTATTTTGCCGGATATGAAGGAAGCAATCATCAACGACTGGAAGTTATCATTGACACTTTACTGATGAAAAATCACCATAACCTAAAGACTTGGAAAACTCCAGTATACAAAGAAATAAATATTGGGCGTTCCATAGATAAACAAATTGTTCATTTACTATACTCCACGATAAACCGTTACTACCCTGAAATTCGACAAGAAAAGGCTGCTTATATCCAAAAATCCTATCGTGATATGAAGCTAGCTCTAAAAATACTAGCAGATCCGTATGGTTGGAAAAATAAACTGCTCGGTTCCATCGTTTCACCGTATTCTCATCAGCCTGTTAGGGCAGAGCGGGATTATTTAAATTTACGTCATGCCACATGGCATCATTCTGCAACAAATAAACCTTCTACAAAAAGCTTTATTGATCTATACAAAGAAGCACAAGTTGAAGGTGTAGAAATAATGAAGCAGATACTGCATTACTGGGAAGAATCGGGAACAGCTTCCAGGGCACACGTTATAGATCTTATTGGAAATATTTCTTTTGATACCGGGCTATCTTTAGCATATGACAGAAAAAATAAATATAGCGATCCAATTATTTAAACAGGCGGCGTAAAGCTTTCCCGGTTGTTTTGCCCGCCACACGCCTTCCTATCCGCTTACCCACTTTTCCTCTTTTTACTGCATTTACATCACCAAGAATTCGAGAGATGAAATACAGCGCTCGTCTGATTTGATTTAACTTCAACGCCAACACTCCTTCTAAAGCGATTATAACATCCTTACTTAATCAATTCCGGGCCATTTGCTTCTTCCATCCCTTGTTCAATATTCACTCGTTTTAATAAAACAATTCCGCCTATGAAGAAAACGACGAGAGATATGATTCCCAACCGGCTTGAGCCTGTTAACTGCCCTACTAATGCAAATAAAAACGGACCAAATATTGCGGCAAATTTGGATGATATTCCGTAAAAACCGAAAAACTCCGCATGTTTATTAGCTGGGACCATTCGACCGTAGATGGATCTGCTCAAAGATTGAGCACCACCTTGGACCATACCTACTAAAATAGCCAATAAATAAAAATGAAGTGCAGTAGCCATGAAATATCCGAGTACGACGATACCTAAATATACATACAAAGCTAACATTAACGCCTTTTTCGCTGTAATCTTTTTTGCTAGCCAACCGAAGAAAAATGTAAATGGTATGCCTACAAATTGAGTAATTAATAATGCGATAATTAATGAGTTTGCATCAATGTTTATATCTCGCCCATAAATCGTTGCCATTTTAATAATCGTTGATATACCATCATTATACATCCAAAAGGCAAGTAAAAAAATTAATAATTGCTTGTATTGCTTAATTTCACGAAATGTATTTGCTACTCTACCAAAACCAATTGCAATGTAAGTTCGATCTCGTTTAAGCGCTACCTTCTTTTCTTCCTTTATTTGTTTAAACAGCGGCAAGGAGAACACAAACCACCAAACACCAACAGAAGCAAAAGCCAACTGACTTGCTGCAGTTGCGTTAGGAATTCCAAACCAGTCATATTTCAAAATCATTAACAAATTGATAGCGAGCAATACTCCTCCCCCAACATACCCCCACGCAAATCCGGCAGAAGAAACTTTATCAATTGTTTCTTCATCTGTTATTTCCGGCAAAAAGGCATCATAAAAGACATTCCCACCAGAAAAACCAATTGTTCCTAATATAAGTAGTATGGAAGCGAACAAGTAATCTCCTTCACCTACAAACGCCAACAAAATACTAGCAACAATCCCCATATATGCAAAAAAGCGCAAGAATTTTTTCTTTGCAGAGGAAAAATCGCTGATCGCACCTAAAATTGGAGCAAGAACAGCAACAATCAGGACCGCAATCGATTGCGAATATCCCCAATAACTTGCAGCCAGATTACTATCCAGTCCTTTAGCTGCAACGTCATAATAAAAAATTGGCAGTACGGCTGCCATAATCGTTGTAGCAAATGCCGAGTTGCCAAAGTCATAAAGCATCCAACTGAATACTTTCTTTTTATCCATTTAACACCAACTTTCGACAAATGTTTTGTATTATCCAATCGCAACAGGGATGCCTGTATATTATAAGGAGACCCAAAGTAATAGCCTTACCAGTCAACGTGGTAAGGCTATTACTAATTTATATGCGCTATTCCCATATAAAATGGCAATACGATTTGCTCAATTGCTGAAAATCACTTTTACTCCCTGATTCAATCGCAGTGTTAATTGCTAATTGTAATTGTTCTTTATTATAGTTAAAACACATTTCATCAAGGATCATACGTGAGGAAAGCTTGATTTCATAAGGAATCTCTCTTCTGACAGCCATTACTTTACCCTCATAACGAAGATAACGGTAGATTACTTTTTGCTTTTCCATGGAACATGCCCCCTTGTTCCTTTACTCTATTATGCTTAATATTTAGAAAAATTGCAAGAGAAAATTTATTCTGGATCAATGTTTTTAAAGGCAAGCACTCCGGCTCCTAGTGCAAAAACAGTTAATAAACTTACCATCCAACTAATATTATATTTCATTAAAATTGCGATCACCGGCGGTCCGGCAGCGACTCCAATAAAACGCATCGCACTATAAATAGAAGTAATTGCACCTCTGACCGTTTGTTTTAAACTTTTCGTTATTAACGCATCAAGACTCGGCAATGCGATACCAATTCCGACCCCGCATAAAAAAAAGACCGATAATAAATAAATGGGATGGCTCATAAACGGTATGAGAGCTACAGAACCGCCCGCAATAACGATGCCAACAAATGTAACCCATTTCATCATGACCAAATCATCTTTGATTTTCCTTCCTGCGACAAAGGAAGCAACGGACAATGCTAATAAGGGGATCGCTAGTAATAACCCTTTCACCATTCCTTTATAATGAAATTCATCCTCCAAAATACTTGATAAGTAAAATAAAAATCCAAATAGAATAAACATTAAAATTGCACCGATAATAAATACAGCAATCAACCATTTTCGATGCTCGTCAAAAACATCTTTAATTAATTTCCAATACTTTTTTAAATTAATTGGCTCCGTTTCTTTGTCATCTTTTTTGTTTTTAATCAAAAAAAGAACCATTGCAGCAGAAATAACACTAAACACTGGAATGGAAAAGAACGGAATAAACCAGATAATAGCAGCTAACAAAGAACCTAGAATGGGACTTAATACTTTCCCTACCGTATTAGATGTTTCTATTATACCTAACGTGGCACTCGCTTCTTCATTATTACGAAACATATCCCCAACTAGTGGTAAAACAATTGGCATCGCGCCAGAAGCCCCAATACCTTGCAATATTCGACCAAGTAAAATGACTGTATAAGGACTTTCCATTTTCCATGAAGCAAAACCGGCAACTAGTCCACCAAGTCCCGCTATGATCAATGCCGGAATCATAACCTTTTTACGACCAAATCGATCAGAAAGATAACCAGCAAGTGGAATAAATATAATGGCTACAAGAGAATAAACTGTTATAATAAAGCTCGTTTGTAGTTTTGAAATGTCCAGCTCTTTTTCCATTATTGGCAAAATGGGAATTAACATCGAGTTCCCTAATGTCATAATTAACGGAACCGAAGCTAGCGAAATAATCGCCCATCTCTTGCTCATTGCATCTGTTTCTTCATTAGATTCATTCATTCATACACCCATCCTTTATTTATGTGGATGCGTTTACTATGTACAATGAACCCTTTTTTATACGATGATTAAAGTATTTTCGGGTAGTCAAATAAGTTCTATTACTAACTAGATCGAAATAGTGCCCCTTATTTGTAAAAAAAGACTAACTTACTCTTTTTACCATTAAATTGGGTAATGAGTGAAATTAGCCTGCAGTATTGTACTATATTGTCAAAAGAAAAACTGTTGCAATCGCACCTATAACGACAAGAATGACATTCAAGCCAAGGAATGCAAGAGCAATTGCTACTATAGCTCCTAACAATCCGATATGAGGCTTGTCTTCGTTAACAGTTAATACTCCCGGGAAAATAAGTGCACCGAGTGCAGCATAAGGAATTGCCTGTAGCCATTTGTTTATCCAGTCACGAAACAAAATTCGATCCACGATAAAAGCAGGAATGAACCGCGGAATCAATGTAACAAGACTCATCCCAATAATAATGAGCAAAATCAATCGGATTCCCCCTTCAACAAGAACACTCCGCTTAGACCGCCTAATACTGTACCAAATACGATGGCCCATCCGTCACTCATAAATTGACTGGCAAGTGCATTAATCATCATTGCCAGCAGTGCAATCAAACCAACTCTTGCATTCTTTTTGACAGATGGAATTAATAGTCCAATAAACATGGCGTAAAGCGCTACTCCCATACTTTGGCTTAACTTTTCCGGTATTACTTCTCCAAGTATGCCACCTAAAAATGAGCCGACAACCCAAGAAAAATATGCCGTTAAAATAATGGCTAAGTAAAATAAAACTCCTTTTTCCCGTTTTGTTTCATCCGAATGTAAAGATGATACGGCAAACGTTTCATCTGTTAACCCCAGTGACAGAGCAAACCGCCATTTTAAGCTAAAGTGATCTCGTACACGATTCATAAATGATAAACTCATCACAAAATGACGAAAGTTTAAAACGAACGTCGCTACAACAATTTCTACAGCACCTGCGCCGACAGCAATCATATTTGCCCCCATAAATTGACTGGCCCCCGCAAAAACGAGGACACTCATTAATGTAAGTTCTAAAATTGTTAGTCCAGCCTGTTTAGCTAGTACCCCGTACGTGATCGCTATGGGTAAGTAGCCAAGCATTATGGGAAATCCTACAGCAAACCCTTTCCGCAGCATCATGACAGATGCGGATTTTGTTTGCGTTTCATTTGTTAAGGCCATTCACATCTATCCTTCGTCGTTAATCCATAATTGTAATAACAATTATTTAATCTTGTTCTGTTAAAATAAGCGGTCCATCTTTTGTAATTGCTATTGTGTGCTCATATTGAGCAGATCGTCCTTTGTCAATTGTTCTCGCTGTCCAATTATTGGCATCCATTTTACTTTTCCAGCTTCCTTCATTAATCATTGGTTCAATGGTAATAACCATTCCTTCTTTTAAGCGCGCTCCTTTGTTCGGCAGACCAAAATGAGGAATGTGTGGGGGCTCATGGATTGTTGGGCCAATACCATGTCCGGTAAAATCTCTAACAACGGAAAAACCTTGTGCTTCAGCGTATGTTTGGATTGCGTGACCGATATCACCGATTCGTTTACCGACTTCAGCCTGTTCAATCCCTTTATAAAGTGATGTTTTCGTTACCTCCAACAACCGTTTCCCTTGCTCATCTAATTCTCCAACTGCATAGGACCACGCGGAGTCAGCCAACCCACCATTTAATTTAACGACCATATCAATCGTTACAATGTCTCCACTTACCAATTTTTCTTCTCGGGGGAACCCGTGACATATTTCATCATTAATAGATGCACATGTTGCATATGGATATCCGCTGAACCCTTTTTGTTCCGGAGTAGCACCGTGTTTGGCCAAAAAGCGTTCGACGAATGCATCAATTTCCATTGTCGTTATGCCAGGCTTAATCATTTTTGCGATTTCTTTATGACACTTAACGAGCAGATCACCTGCTTTTTGCATTTGTTCAATTTCACGCTTGCTTTTTCGCGTAATCAATTTAGCCTCTTCCTTTCCTTCTGTATAGCGCTTTATATTGCGCCTAAGATCCGTAAATACCCATCATAAAGTGTATCATAATCCGGTTCAAAATGAGAAGTCTTATTCATTATCACTACTATTCAAGTAATCGTAAGTGCAACCTGTGTAGAAAATAGGCTTGTTTCTTTGCATACAAAAGAAAAATGCAGAGGGATAATCTCTGCATTCCTCGACTTTTAATAATAGCCTCCGTATCCGCCATCTGTATATGCGGTTCCAATTATAATAAGCAAAATGAACAATACGACCAACAAAGCGAATCCTGAACCAATTCCTGTACCATAGTTTTCTTTACCCATTCATACCCCTCCTATAGCAACGATTGGTATAACATATGCTGCGTATTATTTACAGGAAGGGCAGATGCCTATTATTTTGAAAAATATGAGGCAGATGACATTTCATTTGAATCGTTGGAGTGGTAACTTTAGCTAAGCTATTTTGCTTGGCATCTGGACTTACGCACATCGCATGTATTACACCGTATCGCATACTTCCACATCCTGCGAAGGCAGTATAGTATGTTACGTTTAGAAATAATCACTTACATCATATATTTTTCCGTTTTCAATGCCGGATTTATCTGAAATAATATCATATAGCACTCCAGCTACCACATAGGAGTCTTTCAGCATATTTTCTGTCTTATATGCTTTGAATGCATTTACATCAATAAAAGCTTCCTCACTCGTCGAACGGATTGTCTGCTGCATTTCCGTATCCATAATACTTGGATTAAATGCAATAATTTTGTTCCCTGTTTGCAGTCTGTTTTGTTCAAGAGCGATAGTTTTTGTATAACTATCTATGCTCGCTTTCGTACTACAATACAAACTCCACCCGAAAACTGCCCGACCGGCTGCCCCGGAAGTGATATTAACGCCAACTAAAAAAATATTATTATTGTAGCATGTTTCTGCAGTTGCATTCATTAAAGCCATTGGCGCAATCGTATTCACGTGAACATGATAAGATAAATCTTTCAATTGAATATTTTGTGAATGGTCAATTGGCTCCAGAGTAGCAGCATTATTTATGACATAAACCGTTTCAGGGTCTTTAGCCAATAATATGTCTTTAATCGTTGATATGGTAGACTTTAATTCCGCTTGATCCCCTAAATCACACGGGATATGATGAAAGAACGTATCTTTTTCCGTTGCCAGTTTGGCAAGCGCATTATTCGGTGTTCTTGAAATCCCTATAACGTCTGTGTTTGCTTCTAAAAACAACTTGGCAATTGATTCTCCCAATCCTTTTGAAACACCGGTAATAATTGCGAGATCCATTTTACAGTCCCCTTTTATCTAGTTTTATTGGAATAAGCCTGATTTTTTTTCGTGTAAAGTCAGTTTATCAAACTTCTAACATAAATCCCACCTAATTAAGAAAAGCGCAAGCGCCCCACTTAGAAACGTAGCGACTGTGCCAGCCGGTTCGATGTTGGGACTGTAGCTTCGCTTTCGCCCCACCGTAAAGATTTGCCACGCAAAGTGGCGGTTTTAATCGAACATTCCAAATCATCCCAGATAAAGGAATCATGCCCCTGCAAAAGGGGTATGCCAACGTTGCCCGCAAAAGGCGTATTTAGTTGGCCCTCCTTTACCTTATGGAATAGATGATAACTTTCACCCAAGGGCATAAGGGCGACTAAGCCTCTGTCTAAAGCCTTTCGGCAAGTCTTCTTTATCGTAAGGCGCTGCGGGAAGTCGCCTAGTTTCTGGGCGATTAAGCTAGACAGCTATGCGCAAAAATTTATACTCCCTCTATATACTAACTTGTTCGCCTGTCTTCTTTGTTTTTCTTAGAGTTTCATTTTATTTATGATTTATCAATAACATTTCAAATGGTATAGGAACGAAATTTAATGTAGAAGGGTGCACTTAATAAGCCATCCTTCTCTTTTTGAAAAAAATGGATATTAGTTGTTATAATCGCACCTTTCATTCCCACAATACTCATGGCGACAAA
>NZ_JBPYCR010000034.1:0-38249 GCF_051846915.1 Virgibacillus sp. W0181 | reverse complement strand
ATTCCTTTATCTTAGGGTATATGGGAATGTTCGATTAAAACCGCCACTTTGCGTGGCGACATCGAACCACCAGCTTTGAGCTGGCGCAGTCGCTACGTTTCTAGGCAGGGCGCTTGCGCTTTTCTTAAAGGATTTTTAGAAATAATGACGAATATGTTAAAATGATAAGTAAAATATGAATGATGGAAAAGGAGAGATAACATGCAAGTTTCGTATCATGGCCATTCCGTTGTACGTGTAAAGGCTAACAATCATACCATTTTAATTGACCCATTCATTAATGGAAATGATTTATGTGATTTAGATGCAAATACGGTTGATGCAGATGTCATTTTGTTGACACACGGACATAATGATCATGTAGGCGATACGATCGAAATTGCGCAGCGCACTGGCGCGCAAATAGTTGCCATCAATGAATTGGCTGTATATTTAACACAAAAAGGTTTAAATGCGCATGGGATGAATATTGGCGGGGCATATGATTTCGACTTTGGTCGTGTAAAGTATACGCGAGCATATCACAGTTCATCTTACGAGGAAGCAGACGGTACATTTATTTATACAGGCATGCCGGCAGGAATTTTACTCACCATTGACAATAAAACGATTTATCATGTTGGCGACACAGCCTTGTTTTCCGATTTAAAATTAATAGGCGAAATGAACAGCATTGATGTCGCATTTATTCCAATCGGAGACAACTTTACGATGGGTCCTGACGAAGCATTAATCGCAGCGGACTGGATTAATGCAAAAACAGTCATTCCTGTTCATTACAATACGTTTCCGGTGATTGAACAAGACGGCGATACATTTGCTCAAAACGTACGCACCGGAGAAGGTAAAGCATTAAAAGCAGGAGAATCGATTAACCTTTGATTGCCATATAAGAAGCGGGTATCTTTTCCCGCTTTATTCTTCCTCTTCTTCTCTTCATTCAGCAATCTCTACCCACAAAATCCACATGGAAACTAATTTTTATCAATTATCAAATGATCACCAAGGAGAAAATAAATGAATGAAATCATTGTTACTATACTTTTTTTTGTTGCAGGAATAACATTAGGGTCTTTTTTTAATGTTGTTGGATTACGCTTGCCACAAGGAGAAACATTTACAACGGATCGCTCGGTGTGCCCGGCCTGCAAAAAACAACTCTCATGGTTTGAACTAATCCCAGTACTTTCCTATTTGGTCCAACGAGGCCGCTGCCGAAAATGCTATAAAAATATTTCCGTTATTTATCCGTTGATCGAGGGTGCGACCGGAATGTTGTTTGCTTTTAGTTATCAAGAAATAGGCCTGAATTTGGAGTTAATTATCGTTTTGTTTTTTGTCTCGATGCTTATGATTTTATTCGTTTCAGACATCACGTATATGGTTATTCCAAATAAAGTGCTGCTCTTCTTTTTGCCTATCTTTATCCTTTTACGCTATATAAAGCCATTGGATCCGTGGTGGTCCTCAATTTTAGGTGCAGTTACAGGATTTGTAATAATTGCACTAGTTATTGTTCTTAGTCGAGGTGGTATGGGAGCAGGCGATATGAAGTTATTTGGTGTGATTGGAATTGTCTTAGGCTTCAGTAAAGTATTATTTACCTTTTTATTCGCTTGTATGGTTGGAGCAATTATTGGAGTTGGTTTGTTGCTACTTGAAAAAATAGAACGAAAACAGCCGATTCCGTTTGGGCCGTATATTATATTTGCTGCGTTCGTATCGTATTTTTACGGTGATGCGATCATTACATGGTATATGCAAATGTTTAGCTGAAGTTTTTCTGGGACTCATCTTCTTTATTAACAAACATATATATACAGTAATCAAAACAATAAAGGAGACGGATCTATGTATCAATATACTGTTTTACGCTTATTACTCGCTTGTTTCTTTCTTTATTTTGCCTGGCCATATATACCGGAAGCTGTAACTAAAGTAGAACGTATTTTTTGGGGAGGATGGCTTGGATTCTTTACACTAGTTGTTGGCGCGAATTTAGCAACCCTTTTTCAAATGACTGTTCCACCAGTTATGGAACAGAAAAATAGAGAGCAAAAAAGGTCACATAATTATTGAGGTTCTAACCAATCAACTGTATAATAACAGTAGGAAAAAAAGAGTAGTACAGTTGAAGGTCGGTGAAAGTAATAATGGGCACAAAACACGAACAAATTATTCGCCACATTATGTCGCTAAATGTCGGACATAAAATATCAGTGCGGCAAATAGCGAAAGAACTGAATGTGAGTGATGGAACAGCGTACAGAGCAATTAAAGATGCAGAAAACCAAGGGTTGGTCAGTACAATTGAACGTGTAGGTACAATCCGTATAGAGCGTAAAGAAAAAGAGAATTTTAAACGTTTAACGTTTGCAGAAGTGATTAATATTATTGACGGACAAGTACTAGGTGGTAAAAGTGGTTTGCACAAAACGCTGAACAAGTTTGTCATTGGTGCGATGCAGCTCGAAGCGATGATGCGCTATACAGAAGCAGATTCTTTACTCATTGTCGGAAACAGGGTAAAGGCACATGAACTAGCTATAAAAGCAGGTGCTGCTGTATTAATTACGGGCGGTTTTGATACGCTTGACCATATAAAGCGCTTGGCAGATGATAAACAACTCCCTATCATATCAACAAGTTATGATACATTTACAGTTGCCGCAATGATCAATCGGGCCATCTATGATCAATTGATCAAAAAAGAAATTATTCTCGTGCGGGATATTTATACTACATATGACGAAGTGCATCATTTATACAATACCGACAAAGTAAAAGATTGGTATGTTCTAAATGAATTGACGAAGCATGCCAGATTCCCAGTCATTGATGAAAATAGTCGTGTAATGGGCATGGTCACGTCCAAGGATGTTATTGAAAGAGATAAGCAGATGCAAATTGACAAGGTGATGACAAAAAATCCATTAGTTGTCCAAGCAAAGACTTCTTTAGCCTATGTGGCCCACATGATGGTCTGGGAAGGGATAGAAGTTGTGCCGGTTGTAAATCAATCCAATGAGTTGGAAGGTGTTGTATCAAGGCAAGATGTGTTAAAAGCACTGAACCAGATGCAACGTCAGCCACAAGTCGGAGAGACGATAGAAGATGTGATCTCAAAAAGCATTCATACGGTGGAAGGTAATCCGACAGCTTTTCATATGGAAGTTACACCCCAAATGACAAATCAACTTGGGACGTTGTCTTATGGGGTGTTGACATCACTAGTGGCCGAAGTAAGTAGCAGGTTGTTGCTCTACTTGAAAAAAGGTAAAATGGTCGTTGAAAGCTTAAATATTTATTTTATCGAACCTGTTCAAATTGACAGCAAGATAACGATTAAACCCGAGTTACTGGATGCGGGTCGTGTTTATGCAAAGATCAACATTAACATTTATCTGGAGCGGAAACTCGTCGGTAAATGCATGCTGATGGCTCAGTTAATGGATCAGTAGCTATTCTCGGGAGTTGTTCCTCTTCCACTGCCTGCGATAATGCCTGGCTTCTTTCCATCCAGTATATAACTGCAATCCGCCAAGAAATATAAAGATAATCGTAATGAATAAAGCAAGCTTTGTTTGATAAAAAACATATTGGTTAATACCGAAAAAAAAGATAAAGCTACCGAGAAAAATACGTGACTTAGCATTTAAATAAGATTGCTCCAGTCTATCTTTGCTTCTAATTAGAGTAACTTTATAATACACGTATAGTACGAGCGAAAGCACAATAATAATTGGGAAAATAACCATTAAATCTACCCCTATAACAATAATTTTTTTCTTGTTACATTGTAGCTTGTTTTAAAAAAATTAGCCAGAAATAGAATAAATCTCATAGCAGATAGGAGCGGAAGAAATGATAATAGAAAAAGTCATCCGAGAGATCAAACGGTACCATACAATCATTATCCATCGGCACGTTCGTCCGGATGCAGATGCTTACGGTTCGCAGGTAGGGTTGAAGGAAATAATAAAAAATTCATTTCCTGATAAGGACGTATATGTTGTTGGAGAAGAAGATCCCGCTCTGGATTTTTTAGCAAAAATGGACCAAATAACAGATGAATTATATAAAGGTGCACTCGTAATTGTTTGTGATACAGCAAACACAGCCCGAATTTCAGATGATCGATATAAGTTAGCTGAAAAATTAGTGAAAATAGATCATCATCCGAATAATGACGCGTATGGTGATTTACTATGGATTGATACAACTGCAAGTTCGACCTGTGAACTGATCTACGAACTGTATCTAACCGGACAAAAAGAGGGCCTTCATATGAACGATGAAGCTGCACGTCTCATTTATGCAGGAATTGTTGGAGACACGGGAAGATTTTTATTTCCTAGCACGACGAACAAAACATTCCGTTATGCTGCAGAACTTGTCTCTTATACTTTTGATCGTGTTCAATTATACAATGGACTCTACACGATTACAGATCGGATAGCGAGACTACGAGGGTATATTCTCCAAAACTACAAATTATCCGGTTCGGGACTCAGTACGATTAGACTGACAAAGGAAATTTTACAAATGCATCGTGTCACACCGGCTGAGACTGGAAAACTTGTCAGCGTATTAGGTGATATAGAGGGAATAAAAGTATGGGTATTTTTCATTGAAGAAGATGAATTAATCCGAGTCCGGCTTCGTTCCAAAGGTCCAATTATTAATGAAATCGCCGGAAAATACGATGGGGGTGGACATCCTCTCGCGGCAGGTGCCTCTGTTACTACATGGGAACAGGCGGATACGCTCATTGATGAGTTAGATGGTGTATGTCAAGGTTATAAATAAGGATAAAAGAGGGTGTATTTAAATAACTACGTGCTAATTTTCAGGAAAGGGAAATTAGCACGTTACTTATTTTACTTGTCTATGCATTTTCATTTGGTGTGAACCAGCAGCCTCCGTTCGTGTATTCTAATTTCACATCAAGTGCATTCCTGTCAATTCCACGCTTAATCAATCGAATCAGTTCGCTTGATTCTGCATATACAGAGCGACCTTGCTTCAAGTGAGTAATTTTTTCATCCCGCATAACTCTTCTATCTAATACCGTCATATACTATCACCCTTTCTTATAAGTTCAACGGTAGTATATGTATATTGTATAAAAATGATGCAGAAGTTGCTATAGATATGCGGTAATATTCGCAAAATGTTCACTACTTAACAAAGCGCAGTCAGTTTGATATTTTTGCTTTCAATGTTATTTTCACTTTTTTAGAGATAGACAGTCTCCAAACTTCAAAATAATATGTGAAGTCATCGATGGAGAATGCTTTGTTTTCTATTGTTGAAATTAGTAGCTCATCACTCTCCGAAACCACCTCAGTATCCTGGCCGATGATATGATCGATCTCTTCTTTAATCATACTTTCAAACTGGTGTGTAATTAATCGGTCCAATCGCAAATCTTTTGCATTGGCGAAATGAATATCGATTGTCTCAACGTCAATCGACTTTTTTGATTTCTCGTCCAAATCTTTATTATCTTCCAACAAGGCTTCATTTTGTGATTCAAGTTCCGACAGTTCGGATTGAAGTTCCAGTTTTTCTGCAAGCAATTGTTCATACATGACTCCGTACATTAAAATGAAGACAAAATAGGATAAAACACTGCCACATAAAACACCAACAAAAAAATGCTGCCATGATTTCTTTTTAAAGTACGGTGGAATATGCATTAGCTCATATCCTCCTGTGTGATCCAGCTAATAATTGTAACCGCTGTTTTTACGCCACCCATAGCAGACAAAATAAACAAAATCTGTTTAACTAAATCAAACGTTGTTCCATCCAGTAATCCCTTCTGAAAGTTTTCTATAGCATCAAAAGTACCTCCAATAGCAGCTACGATAGCCCATATTTGTAAATTTCTGGCAATGCGAACCATTGCCGTGAGTGGTGCTTCACCGGTTGCAAATGAACCAATACTGCCAATGATCGCACCACCAATAATGACACCAAAAGCAATGAAATAACTGTGTATAAAAGATGAAAAAAATCGTTCTTCCATGTATTTCGCCCCTTTTTATACAGGTTATATTAGGAGTGCACGAATCTGCGTCCTGAAAAGGTTATTCAACATAAAAGCCATGATTTTTGGCCTTCTGTTTTATTTTGTTTACAACTATTATGCCGCTACATTAAAAAGTGATAAATTCGCCTTCTTATCCCCATTATGATTACGTACGGATAAGTGAACTTTTCATATTCTATGAACAGATTGGACAGGATATGATTTTTAAGCGGAATGGGAAGCATGCATATAAAAGATAGATTCGCTATAATAGAAAGTAGATAGAATGAAGGTGGGACTTTATGTCATTTACACATTTACAAGTTCGAAGCGGCTACAGTTTGTTTAATAGTACGATTTCAGTACACAAGCTCGTTCGAAAAGCGAGTGAGCTCGGTTTTCGTTCACTTGCCCTTACGGATGAACAAGTGATGTACGGAGCCATCTCGTTTTACAAATCGTGTCAAGAAAACGGAATCAAACCAATTATAGGGATGACTGTTTTAATTGAGCTTGAGGAAGAAACGGTTTCGTGTATTTTACTTGCAAAAAATAATGCTGGCTACAAACAACTTATGCAAATAAGCTCCTGTATCCAGAAAAAGGAATACAAACAGATGCATTATAATGAAATGCAACAATATATGGAGAATATTAAATGCATCATACCTGTCACCAACAATAAACTTCACACGTTGCTGGATGCACAGCTATATGATCAAGCCTTTACATATATCAATCATTACTGGAAAAAAACACTTACCAATGGCGACTTTTATTTAGGTGTTTACGATCACGGTTCGACTGATGAACGTGATTTGAACGAAAAATCTCAATCGTTTCAATCCGTATACAACGTTCCATTTGTTGCACTTAATGATGTACGTTATCTGGAAAAGCGGGACAATGTCGCATATGATTGTATTAGAGCCATACAAAGGAACGAACAATGGTCAATCAACAATGTCGACAATTCTTTTAATAATCGATTTCTGCGATCAGAGAAAGAAATGGTACAGACGTTTGATTATTGGCCGGAAGCCATTCAAACAATAGAAGAACTGGTTGAAGAATGTGATGTTAAGCTTCAGTTCGACCAACAGTTGCTACCGACCTTTCCGGTTGAAAAAGATTTAAGTTCTGATTCTTATTTGGAAGAACTATGTTGGAAAAATGCTAAAGAGAAGTTCGATCCGATAACTGATGAAGTAACTGATCGACTCGCGCATGAATTGATTACAATTCAGCAAATGGGGTTTAGTGATTACTTTTTAATTGTTGCAGATTTTGTTTCCTACGCTAAAAAAAATGGGATTTTAACTGGTCCGGGTAGAGGTTCGGCTGCAGGTTCGCTAGTCGCATATGTGCTCGGAATTACGGAAGTCGATCCTTTGAGGTACGGTTTGCTGTTTGAGCGGTTTTTAAATCCGGAACGAATATCAATGCCTGATATTGATATCGATTTTTCTGATTACCGACGCGATGAAGTTATACAATATGTCCGGAAAAAATATGGAGCGGAACATGTAGCGCAAATCATAACCTTTGGCACATATGCAGCTCGTTCAGTCATTAGAGAGTTAATTAAAACGATGAATATTAACGATCAGGACGCGGCTTTTATTCTTAGTCATATACCTGTTCAGGCCAACAGATCATTGAAAGAATACATAGAGGGATCAGAGGAATTAAAAACGTACATTAAACAATCAAATGAATTAAAAACATTATTTATGATTGCGATAACGCTAGAAGGACTGCCAAGGCATATATCTACACATGCCGCAGGAGTAGTCATTACAGAGAAGCGATTAACAAATTATATACCTATTTTGACGGGGTCAAATGAAACAAATGTAACCCAATATTCCATGACTGATTTAGAAGCGATTGGACTTTTGAAGATTGACTTGCTCGGTTTGAGAAATTTAACGATGATTGAACAGATTGTTCGCTCCATCAAGCAAAGAACAGAGACGAAAATTGATTTGGAGGCAATTCCGATACAAGATGATAAAACATTTATGCTGTTACAAGAAGGGAGCACAAACGGAATCTTTCAATTTGAGTCGCAAGGAATGAAAGAGGTGCTTACACGGCTAAGTCCTGATTCATTCGAGGACCTCGTAGCGGTCAATGCATTATATCGACCTGGTCCGATGGAGTTTATCACCACGTACATTCAGAGAAAAAATAAAAGCGAAGCGTTAACGTATTTGCATCCGGATTTGGAGCCAATATTAAAGCAGACCTATGGTGTCCTTATTTATCAGGAACAAATAATGCTTATTGCAAATAAATTTGCGGGCTTTTCTTATGGACAGGCGGATATACTTCGTCGTGCCGTGAGCAAAAAACAAAAAAATGTTATGGAACAGCAACAAAGGGCTTTTATAGACGGTTGTATAACGAATGGTTATTCGCTTGAAGTAGCCGAACAAATTTTTTCGTGGATCTTGAAATTTTCGGATTATGGATTCAATCGCAGCCATGCTGTATCATATAGTAAAATCGCCTATCAGCTTGCTTATCTAAAGGCACATTATCCTATTCATTTTTTCAGAGAACTTTTAAGTACTGTTGTGAATCAACAGGAAAAAATTCATCTTTATATAAAAGAAATGAAAAAGTTAAACATACGTGTGGCAGCGCCATCAATTAATTATAGTTTTGGAAAGTTCTCTGTAGAAAACGATACAGTTCGGATTGGATTGTCCTTAATAAAAGGAATAGGTAATCAAGTTATAAAGGAAATAGTACGTGCACGAAAACAAGGACTATTTAAAAATTTATTTGACTTCTGCGCACGCGTATCACCGTCGATTGTTAACCGAACTACGATAGAATTGCTTGTACGTGCAGGCGCGTTCGATGAAACGTATGCAAATCGGGCGAGCTTGCTTGCATCCATCGATCAGGCGATGGAACGAGGTGAATTATTTGGGGATTTTAATGATCAGCGCAGTTTATTTGAAAATGGGCTTGAGTTTGAACCAGCATATATAGAGATCGATGATTTCAACCAAACACGAAAATTGCAAGATGAAAAAGAGTTGCTTGGGATATATGTTTCCAGTCATCCGCTGGCAGTATACCGAAAACAGCTTGAAACAATGGGATATACTACTTTGCAACAAGCAAAGACAATGAAGAATAATAGAAGGCTTAAAACCGTTGTTATTGTTCAGGCAATTAAATCCATTCGAACAAAAAGAGGTGATCGCATGGCCTTTCTAACATTAGGTGATGAGACAGATGAAATGGAAGCTGTTCTCTTTCCTGAGGTATACCGTAGCGCTATGCACATAGTAGAGGAAGGGAATGAGACAGAAGTTGTCGGAAAAATAAACGAAAGGAATGGGCGGATACAATGGGTGATTGATTCTATTAATCCGTTTCAGCCATCTGTTCTATCGTCCCATGTAGAAAAGCGTCTTTTTATAAAGGTAACAGGTCAGGATAGTGAACATATTTTACAGCTTATTAAGATGGCAGCTAGAGAACATCCGGGCGATACACCAATTATAGTTCATCAACCTGAATACAATAAAACGTACCAGTTGGAAGGTCGATTCCAAATTGACGCCAATGATAGCGCCCTTAAATTATTAAAAGAGAATATTGGTAATGAAAATGTCGTATTAAAAACTAGTGAAAAATAAGGGAACAAACCTTTACAGTAAAAAACCATTTGTTATAATTAAATAGTTAAGTGGTCTGATTTATCTGTAAAGTGGACCTGATTGTAGCGAAAGATTTAAAATAAAGGAGCGGTATGTTCATGGCAAATTTAAGAGATGAAGCATTACATATTCATAGAGTTAATAAAGGAAAATTACAATTACAACCTAAGGTCCCTGTACGGAACGCAAAAGATTTAAGTTTGGCATACTCTCCCGGTGTGGCGGAACCTTGCAAGGAAATTTATGATCGGAAAGAAAGAGTGTATGATTATACGATGAAAGGAAATATGGTAGCTGTTGTCAGTGATGGTTCAGCAGTGCTTGGTTTGGGAAACATTGGGCCAGAGGCAGCACTACCTGTTATGGAAGGGAAATCTGTCTTATTTAAAAGCTTTGCAGGTGTGGATTCTTTTCCGATTTGTCTTAATACGCATGATGTAGAGGAAATTGTGCAAACGGTAAAATTAATGGAGCCGACATTTGGTGGAGTAAACTTGGAAGATATTGCCGCACCAAATTGTTTCGAAATTGAAGAACGATTAAAGAAAGAAACAAATATTCCTATTTTTCATGATGATCAACACGGAACGGCAATTGTTACTATAGCTGGATTAATTAATGCACTTAAACTAGTTGGTAAAGAGTTCTCTGACATAAGAGTTGTAGCCAATGGCGCAGGAGCAGCCGGCATTGCCATCATTCGATTATTACTGAGCTTCGGCGTTCGCGAAATAATAATGTGTGATTCCAGAGGAGCTATATATGAAGGAAGACCAAATGGAATGAATGAAGTAAAAGAACAAGTAGCAAAGCTAACGAATAAAAATAAAAAAGAAGGTTCTCTTGAAGAAGTATTAGAAGGAGCAGACGTTTTCGTAGGCGTATCCGTTGGAGGTTTACTTACTTCAGAAATGGTTCAAAAAATGAATGACGATCCGATCATTTTTGCTATGGCCAATCCAGATCCGGAAATTTTACCAGATGTCGCCAAAGAAGCTGGAGCAAAAATTATTGGTACAGGTAGATCGGATTTTCCTAATCAAGTAAACAATGTACTTGCTTTCCCAGGAATATTTAGAGGAGCTTTGGATGTACGTGCTACTAGAATCAATGAAAAGATGAAAGTAGCAGCTGCAGAAGCGATTGCCTCTTTGATTGACGATAGTGAATTAACCGCTGATTATGTCATTCCAGCTCCGTTTGACTCTCGGGTTGCTCCAATTGTGGCTTCTAGTGTTGCAAAGGCTGCTATGGAATCCGGTGTTGCCCGCATTGAAGTGGATCCGGAAGAAGTTGCTGAAAAAACGAGAAGGCTCACTGACATTTGAAGAAAATAGAACAGCTTCACGCAGTTATTTATTGTAAATCTTTTGTATATCATTTAATTCAATCAACTAATTTTATTGATGAGCCTCTGCGGGCGGAACAAATTCATCGTGCATCCTAGTGGTGTTTTTGTACAGCAGCCATTTTATAGATCCAACTATAAGAGAAGCGAAAGACCTGGTCGTTTTTCTGGAAGAGGAGGAGTTACGTTTGCTCAAAAAAATATTTCGAAAAAATAAATCTGCATCCATCCCAAATGAACAGTCTAAACAAGATATACCTGAAGGACTAATGAAGAAATGTGCGGAATGTAACCAAATTTACTATCGTAAAGAAGTAGAGAAAAACGTTCACGTCTGCCCTAATTGCGATTATCATTACCCATTAACTGCATGGGAGCGTATTAATAGTTTATTTGATGAAGGATCATTCGAAGAGTGGAACAACCATTTGAAATCAAAAAATCCGCTCGGTTTTCCTGATTACTTGGAAAAATTGGAAAAAGATAAACGGAAAACAGGACTTGAAGAGGCAGTTGTTACAGGAAAAGGGCTAATGGATGGACAGCCAACAGCATTTGCTGTGATGGACTCCAGTTTTCGGATGGGAAGCATGGGTTCGGTTGTCGGTGAAAAAATTGCCAGAGCAATTGAAAAAGCAAAGGATGAAGGGGTTCCGTTTATCATATTCACCGCATCAGGAGGAGCCCGAATGCAAGAAGGTGTGCTAAGCTTGATGCAGATGTCTAAAACATCCGTTGCAATCAAACGGTTTTCCGATTCGGGAGGATTAATGATATCGGTCATGACCCACCCTACAACAGGTGGGGTTTCCGCAAGCTTTGCCTCTGTTGGTGACTATAATTTTGCGGAACCAAAAGCATTGATAGGGTTTGCCGGTAGACGTATTATCGAACAAACGATCAGGGAAAAGTTACCGGATGATTTTCAGACAGCTGAATTCCTACTCAAGCACGGACAACTTGATAAAGTGGTCCATCGTCATGATATGAAGCAGTTATTAACTACGCTGCTCAAGATACACGGAAAAGGAGGGAATCCTCTTGAAGCAAATTCTTGAGTTCGAAAAACCGATTGTTAACTTAAAAGAAAAAATTGTAGAGTTAAAAAAAATATCTAGAGATAGTGAAATCGATTTAACCGAAGAAATAAAAACGCTGGAAACAAGATTAAGCACATTGGAAGATGACATATACTCAAATTTAAGACCATGGAACAGGGTTCAAATGGCCAGACATCAGGAAAGACCAACAACACTTGATTATGTAGAAAGGTTGTTTACTGATTTCACTGAATTTCATGGTGATCGCTTTTACGGAGACGATGAAGCCATTGTTGCTGGAGTTGCCTTTTATAAAACTAAGCCGGTTACTGTTATCGGTCATCAACGAGGAAAAGCGACAAAAGAAAATATTCGTCGTAATTTTGGTATGCCACATCCAGAAGGGTATAGAAAAGCATTACGACATATGAAACAGGCAGAAAAATTTAATCGTCCTATTGTAAGTTTCATTGATACAAAAGGTGCTTATCCCGGAAAGGCTGCGGAAGAGCGTGGGCAAAGTGAAGCAATTGCAAAAAACTTGGTCGAGATGGCTGGCCTAACCGTTCCGGTAGTATGTATTGTAATTGGAGAAGGCGGTAGTGGAGGAGCATTAGGTCTTGGGGTAGGCGATCACATTCACATGCTAGAAAACTCTACATATTCCGTTATATCGCCCGAAGGAGCTGCTGCATTATTATGGAAAGACGCTTCTTTAGCGCAAAAAGCAGCGGAAACGATGAAAATTACATCCTATGACTTACAGGAATTCGGCGTAATTGATACGATTATCCCTGAACCAAAAGGTGGAGCGCACCGGAATATGGAAAAGCAAGCTGAAAACATTGACCTCGTTTTGGAACAATCGTTAAAGACGCTAGGAAGTTATACAGAAGAAGAATTGCTTGAAAAAAGATGGGAAAAGTACAAACAGATAGGGGACTACGCAGAGTCTGAATAAAGATGCGGATCATAAAGGTTGACGATTGTCAGCCTTTTGATTATTCGTATAAAATTAAAAGAACGAAGTAACTAATAGTATAGGCGAAAAACAGATGTTCTAATCTTGTAATAATTTTAATCGGTGCTCGGTAAGACAGGAATCTTTTTTTCTGTTAACGCTTTTTTTCGATTACCTGAAACAAAAGAATTGTTTGCAGTAAATGAGGTGAAGAGATGAAAAAAATAGCTGTACTCACAAGTGGCGGGGATGCGCCGGGAATGAATGCCGCGATTCGAGCGGTTGTTCGTAAAGCGATTTACCACAATGTTCAAGTATATGGCGTATACAATGGTTATCAAGGTCTTATTGATGGAAATATTGGTGAAATGGAACTTGGTTCTGTTGGGGATATTATTCATCGCGGTGGAACCGTCCTTTTATCTGCCAGGTGTGATGAATTTACAACAGACGAAGGGCAATGGAAAGCAATTAAACAATTGAAAAGACATGAAATAGATGGCTTAATTGTTATTGGTGGCGATGGCAGCATCCGCGGTGCACAACAATTAACTGAAAAAAAATTTCCATGCATCGGGATACCGGCAACTATTGATAATGATATTTCGGGAACAGATTTTACCATTGGATTTGATACGGCTTTAAATACAATTATTGAAGCGATAGATAAAATTCGGGACACAGCGACATCCCATGAACGTACATATATCATTGAAGTAATGGGAAGGGATGCAGGTGACCTAGCGTTATGGGCCGGCTTGGCCGATGGAGCCGAAAGTATTTTAATCCCGGAATATACGGAAAAATTTGAAGATGTTATTGACCGTTTGAAACGTGGACATGAACGAGGAAAAAGACATAGTATTATTATATTGGCAGAAGGCGTTGGTAGTGGATTTGATTACGGTAAACGAATACAGGAAGCGACCAATATGGAAACCCGGGTTACGGTACTCGGATATATACAGAGAGGTGGGTCACCAACTGCTGCTGACCGCGTGTTGGCAAGCCGTTTAGGTGCAAAAGCAGTTGACTCGCTACTAGAAGGAAAGCATGGTAGGATGGTTGGCTTGCAAAATAATGTACTGGTAAACCACCATATATCTGAGGCGTTATCAAATGAAATGATGTTTAATACTGAGATGTATACGTTATCGAAAGAGTTATCGATTTAAATTTGAAAAGGAGATACCATATTGAGAAAAACAAAAATAGTTTGTACAATTGGACCCGCATCCGAGTCAATAGAAACGCTAACGAGTTTAATGGAAGCAGGCATGAACGTTGCTCGTTTAAATTTTTCCCATGGGAATTTTGAAGAACATCAAGAGCGAATAAAGAATATAAGAAAAGCTGCTGCATTAACAGGAAAAACGATTGCTATATTATTGGATACAAAAGGACCAGAAATTCGCACAGGATCTTTTGTTGAAGGTAAGGCAGAAATAATAAAAGATCATATGATAAACATTTCCATGAAAGATATAGAGGGAACTGCAGAACGTTTTTCTGTTACGTATGACCGATTAATTAACGATGTAAGTGTCGGGTCAAAAATATTACTGGATGATGGGTTAATTGAACTTGAAGTCCTTGATATTGATAAGCAAAATGATGAAATAAAAACAAAAGCATTAAATTCAGGTGTTATAAAAAATAAAAAAGGGGTTAATGTGCCGAATGTCTCGGTCAATTTGCCAGGCATTACTGAAAAAGATGCGAACGATATATTGTTTGGGATTGAACAAGGAGTAGACTTTATTGCGGCATCATTTATTAGACGTCCCTCTGATGTGCTGGAAATAAAAGAATTGCTTGAAAAGCATGAGGCTACCCATATTCACGTTATTTCTAAGATTGAAAATAGAGAAGGTGTTGAAAACATTGACGCTATCTTAGAGGTAAGCGAAGGAGTAATGGTAGCTCGCGGCGATTTAGGAGTTGAAATTCCGGCGGAAGATGTACCGTTAGTACAAAAGCAATTAATAACAAAATGCAACACGAATGGCAAGCCAGTGATCACTGCGACACAAATGCTTGATTCGATGGAACGGAATCCGAGACCAACGAGGGCAGAAGCTTCTGATGTTGCAAACGCTATTTTTGACGGAACAGATGCAATCATGCTATCCGGAGAGACTGCAGCAGGAGATTATCCAGTGGAGTCGGTGCAAACGATGAACAGCATCGCACGAAAAACGGAAACAGCTTTGGATCATCATTTAATTTTGAAAAACAGATCAAAGTCAGCAGATATGACAATCACCGATGGGATCAGTCAATCTGTTACTCATACAGCTAAAAACTTGGGTGTTGGTGCAATTATTACTCCGACAGAAAGTGGACATACAGCACGGATGATTGCTAAGTATCGTCCAAAAGCCCCAATTGTTGCTGTTACGTTTTCCAATACGGTAAATCGTCAACTGGCACTTGTATGGGGAGTACATGCTGTGGAAGGGACAGAAGCGAAGTCGACTGATGAAATGCTTGATATTGCAATTGATCGCGGCTTAAGTACAAATCTATTTCACCGTGGTAGTAAAGTGATTATTACAGCAGGAGTGCCAGTCGGAGAGAGTGGAACGACAAATTTAATGAAAGTACATGTAATCGGCGATGTTGTAGCCAAAGGACAAGGGATTGGCAGGCGCAGTGCATATGGCAAAGCGGTAGTTGCAATTGATTCGGAAGAAGCGATCAGTAGGGTAAAGACCGGAGACATTCTCGTTACAATTGGAACGGATCGCGATATGATCGAAGCAATCAAAAAAGTTAGTGGAATTATAACAGAGGAAGGCGGACTGACATCTCATGCAGCCGTTGTCGGCCTTAGCCTTGGCATACCAGTAATTGTCGGTGTTAAAAGTGCTGTTAATGTAATTAAAGATGGAGAAGATATTACTATTGATGGTGTGACAGGAGAAATTCATCAAGGACATGCAAGTGTTTTATAAATTGTCCGCATTATCCGATCTTACGAATTGTAAAATTGCTTGCATGGAAACGAAGGGGTGAGCATTATGCGTTGGTTATTTCCCGCTTTTTTAATCGTTCCTGCACTGGAAATTGGGCTGTTTGTGTGGGCCGGCGGCTGGATTGGCCCATGGTGGATTGTTATTTTAATTTTGCTGACAGGTATTATTGGAGTTTCATTCGCGAGACAACAAGGGATCATTGTCTGGAATCGGGCGAAAGAATCCATGAGTTATCATCAAGTTCCTGGTGATGAAATTGTGGATGGGATTTGTATTTTTATTGGTGCGCTTTTTTTATTTACCCCTGGTTTTATTACAGATGCGGTTGGTTTCTTTCTCGTGTTGCCATGGACGAGACAACCTTTTAAAGCAATTGTTATCAAGTGGCTAAAGTATTACATGACCAAAAACAGCGGGAAAATTATATACCGAAAATGGTAAAGACCTAGCCTTTTATAAAAGATAAAATTTGGTCCACTAATCCTGCTTGATAGCAAGCACCTGCACAAATTAAAATAAGTGGAGTTAATAAAATGCCGCCAATCCCCCATAATTGGTATCCAATAAATAAAGTGATTAAAGCGAACAATGGATTAATTCCAATCTTTGAAGACAACATTTTTGGTTCTAGAATTTGCCGGAAAATAATGATTGATATGTACAGAATAGATAAATAAATCGTTAACGCATATTGTTGGGATAGGAATAAATAGATAATCCATGGGATGAACAATAATCCGACGCCAATATAAGGGAATAAATCAACGAACATTGTAATGATTGTTATTGTAAGTACATGCTCAACATCAATTAGGACTAGGCCGATAAATATAATTAATCCAGTAATAAATACGAGAATGAGTTGTGCGGCAAAAAAGCCGGTAAATGCTCGCTTTAGATGAAAATAGTAATGTGAAAGATTGATGAAATTAGGTATGGCACGTTTGATTAAATGTGATAAACGATCCCAATCATGCAAAATTAAAAATGTACCAAGCATGGCGATGATAAACATCCCCGCAGAACGAGGTAAAGTCGCTAAAACTGCAGGTGTTTTTAATAAATTATCTTGTAAAAACTTTGCACCTGTAGATGCAACGGTATCAAGCAGCTGTTGAATATAATTTTCAACAGTCGTCTGATATGAAGTATCTAATGTTTCAATAAATTCGTTCAGTTTATGATAAATAGGGAATATTGTGTTCTCGAGAAACAGATGGAAGAGATTGAATAATTCTTTAATATATACAGGCACTGTTTCTGCCAAGTATGTAGTACCTTGAATGACCTCCGCTATCACCAATACGATTACACTAATAAAAAAAACAAGTATAAAAATGAGTGTCCCGATGATTGCCATGCTTCTCGGGATTCTCCACTTTTTATGAAGAAAGGTTACAACAGGATTAAGCATAAGTGAGATTAAAACAGCAATAATAAACGGATATAAAAATATAAGTGTATATTTCAACAGGTAGAAAACACTAATAAATAATATAACAACTAGAGTAAACCGGAGAAACCGCATGATATGCTGCACATCCACTAGAAAACCCTCATTCACCATTTATTTTTCAATCAAAATAGACAAGTATAGAGCTTGTTTACTAATACTTATGCAGCACATACACATATTAGAATTTAAGAAATGCATATTAAGCACGGGAAGTAGCAGTTAAGTTGCAAAAAGAAACTTTTCAGCGAATATAATAGGTTTCAATTCACATTAAGGCCTTTATCCCTTATAATTAGGATTATAGAAGAGATTGTTCAATAAATTGTTGGATTTGTTGAACGCATGAGTTTTTATTAGGGGTTTTAGTATAATATATAGAAAAAGGAGAGAGTGTGTATGTCAACAACTAAAGGACTTGAAGGTGTAATCGCTGCCAAATCATCAATCAGCTCGATTATAGATGACAAGCTTACATATGTAGGTTATTCGATTGATGACTTAGCTGAGAATGCATCTTTTGAAGAAGTGGTTTATTTATTATGGAATTTGAAATTGCCGAATAAATCTGAGCTTGATGAGATAAGAAAAGACCTTGTTGATAATATGGAAGTGCCTGATGCAATTATTGATCACTTGCGCTCCTATGATTTATCCAAAGTACATCCGATGGCATCACTTCGTACAGCGATATCTTATTTAGGTGTGCTTGATGAAGAAGCAGATAACCGAGATGAGGCTGCAAATAAACGCAAAGCTGTTCGCCTGCAGGCACAAGTGGCCACTGTTGTTGCTGCATTTTCTCGTATTCGAAAAGGGGAAGATCCGGTAAAACCGAAACAGAACTTGACGTTCGCAGAAAACTTTTTATATATGTTAAACGGAAAAGATCCTGAAGATATTGAAGTAGAAGCTGTGAACAAAGCTTTAGTGTTACATGCTGACCACGAATTAAATGCTTCTACTTTTACTGCTCGTGTTTGTGTTGCAACACTTTCTGATATGTATTCCGGAATAACAGCCGCTATTGGAGCATTGAAAGGATTTCTGCATGGTGGTGCTAACGAACGAGTAATGGAGATGCTGACAGAGATTGGTGAAGAAGAAAATGCACTCCCATATGTCAAGGAGAAGTTAGCGAATAAGGAATTAATTATGGGAATGGGGCACCGTGTTTATCGTACAGGCGACCCAAGGGCAAAGTACTTGAGAAACATGTCAAAAGAGCTAACCAAGCTCACAGGGCAAGAAAAATGGTATAATATGTCCATTGAAATTGAAGATTACATTAAAAAAGAAAAAGGATTACCTGCAAACGTAGACTTTTATTCTGCTTCTGTATACCATAGCCTCGGAATTGATCATGATTTATTTACACCAATATTTGCTGTAAGTCGAATGTCCGGTTGGATTGCACATATTCTTGAACAATATGCAAACAATCGTTTGATTCGACCGCGCGCCGAGTACATTGGCCCCGAGTTACAAAAGTTTATTCCACTGGAAAAACGTGATTAATTAATAGCCGGGAGCCCCGGCTATTATCATGTTAATAAGTAGTGTGATAACATAGAAATGCATGAAGAAAAATAGGAGGTTTTTTAAATGAGTGAAAAAATAACAGTTGATAATGGAGTATTAAATGTCCCCGATCAGCCGATCATCCCTTTTATCGAAGGTGATGGAACAGGACCTGACATTTGGGCGTCATCAAGAAATGTATTTGATGCAGCAGTTGAGAAAGCATATAAAGGTAAAAAGAAAATTGAGTGGAAAGAAGTATACGCCGGTGAAAAGGCGTATAATAAAACAGGAGAGTGGCTCCCGAATGAAACGCTCGATCAAATTAATGAATATAAAATTGCAATTAAAGGCCCTCTGACTACTCCAATTGGTGGCGGATTTCGTTCTTTGAATGTCGCGCTTAGACAAGAACTGGATTTGTTTACTTGTTTGCGACCGGTAAGATGGTTTGAAGGTGTTCCATCTCCTGTTAAGCGCCCAGAGCAAGTTGATATGGCTGTTTTTAGAGAAAACACTGAAGATATTTATGCAGGAATTGAATGGCAAGCAGGTACAGATGATGTTAAAAAAGTCATTGACTTCTTGCAAAATGAAATGGGAGTAAAAAATATCCGTTTCCCTGAAACTTCAGGAATTGGTATTAAGCCGGTTTCCGAGGAAGGTACAAAACGAATTGTACGTGCAAGCATTGAATATGCAATTAACGAAGGTCGAAAAAGTGTTACGCTAGTCCATAAAGGAAATATTATGAAGTTTACTGAAGGCGCATTTAAAAATTGGGGTTATGAAGTTGCCGAGGAGGAGTATGGAGATAAAGTATTCACCTGGGCAGAATATGACCGTATTGTAGAAAAAGATGGCAAGGAAGCAGCCAACAAGGCACAGGATGAAGCAGAAAAATCAGGGAAAATCATTGTGAAAGACGCAATTGCGGATATTTCATTGCAACAAATACTAACAAGACCTGAAGAATTTGATGTTATTACTACAATGAATTTAAATGGTGACTACTTGTCAGATGCATTAGCAGCACAAGTTGGCGGCATAGGAATTGCACCGGGTGCCAATATTAATTATGATACCGGTCACGCGATTTTTGAAGCGACCCACGGCACAGCACCAAAATATGCCGGATTGGATAAAGTTAATCCATCTTCTGTGATTTTATCCGGTGTGTTAATGCTTGAGCATCTTGGCTGGAGAGAAGCGGCTGATCTCATAACTAAAGCAATGGATAAAACAATTGCATCTAAAGTAGTGACGTATGATTTTGCTCGTCTGATGGATGGTGCCACAGAAGTTAAATGTTCCGAATTCGGTAATGAGTTAATTAAAAACATGGGCTGAGAGGTGAACAATAATGGGCATAAAGCGTAGGAAAATCTCGGTTATAGGTTCCGGTTTTACTGGATCTACAGCTGCACTAATGATTGCGCAGAAAGAACTTGGTGATGTCGTTTTAGTCGATATCCCGGATAATGAAAGTCCAACGAAAGGAAAAGCATTGGATATGCTTGAAGCAAGCCCTGTCCAAGGGTTTGATGCGAATATTACTGGCACATCAGATTATAAGGATACGAAAGACTCTGATCTTGTCATTATTACAGCTGGTATTCCTCGTAAACCGGGTATGAGTCGGGATGATTTAGTTAATACAAATGCAAAGATAATGAAGTCCGTTACAAAAGAAATTGTAACTTATTCACCTAACTGTTTTATTGTTGTGTTAACAAATCCTGTCGATGCGATGACGTATACGGTATTTAAGGAGTCAGGCTTTCCAAAAGAACGAGTAATTGGACAATCCGGAATATTAGACACTGCCCGTTTCCGCACGTTTGTTTCCCAGGAACTGAATTTATCTGTGAAAGACATAACAGGATTCGTTCTAGGAGGCCATGGTGACGATATGGTCCCGCTCATACGTTATTCATATGCAGGAGGCATTCCGCTGGAAAAATTGATTTCGAAAGACCGACTGGACGCCATTGTTGAACGAACAAGAAAAGGCGGCGGAGAAATCGTTAATTTGTTAGGTAATGGTAGTGCATATTATGCACCCGCTGCTTCTTTAACAGAAATGGCAGAAGCGATTTTAAAAGATCAACGTCGTGTGCTTCCATCCATTGTGTATTTAGAAGGTGAATATGGGTACAGTGATATTTATCTTGGTGTTCCTACCGTGATTGGTGGAAATGGAATCGAGAATATTATTGAGCTTGATCTGACCCATGAAGAGAAGCAAGCATTAGATAAATCAGCTAAAACAGTTAAAAATGTACTGGACGTATTAAAATAACCTTTGTTAAAAAAGCTTCTTTTTGTATCTACATATAGAAAGAAGCTTTTTTTATTGGAACTTTCACAGATTAAACGATTGTAAAATTTCGTTTACAAATCATCAAATCTGTTTATTTGCATAAGGCGGCGTTGTAAGATAGAGGTAGTTTGGTTTTGCTGTAGAAAAGAGGATATAAATGAAAAAAATATTGATTGTCGATGATGAAAAGTCTATTGTTACTTTATTAAAATACAACATAGAAAAAGCAGAATATTTGACTGACGTTGCATATGACGGTGAAACGGCGTTGAAAAAAGCAGAGCAGAAAAAATTTGATTTGATCGTTCTAGATTTGATGCTGCCGAAGATGGATGGAATGGAAGTGTGTAAACAGTTAAGACTTAATAACAATAATACACCGATTATTATGTTAACAGCAAAAGATGAATTGTATGACAAAGTGCTTGGATTGGAGTATGGAGCAGATGATTATTTAACGAAGCCGTTCAGTCCAAAAGAAGTTATAGCGAGGATTAAGGCTGTTTTAAGAAGAACGAACGGGGATAATACAAGACAATCAACGACAATTCAAATTGGAAGGTTAACGGTTTATCCAGAAAAGTATGAAGCTGAGATGGAAGGAAATATTCTAACTTTTACACGTAAAGAATTTGAACTTTTATTATACCTTACTACTCATAAAGGAAATGTTTTATCTCGGGATCAACTTTTAAGTGCTGTTTGGAACTACGACTTTTCTGGGGATTCACGTATTGTTGATGTACATATTAGTCGATTACGTGATAAGATTGAAAGTAATACACGAACACCAACTTATATTAAAACAATTCGAGGATTAGGATATAAAATGGAGGAACCCAAAATATGAAGCCTCTACTATCAAAGAAGCTATTTACATATGCATTCGGTATTTTACTGTTGATTATTGTTTCAGGAGTCATTTTAAGTCAAGTAGTTGACAATTATTACGTACTCCTGTCTGTGCTAATAATTGAATATATTATTTTAATTGTTATTTTACTGCAAGTTTTCGACCGATATATAAAGCCTATTGATAAGGCGACCAATACGGTTGATAACTTGGTGAAAGGAAACTATCGTGCACGAATTCACCACCCGATGAACGGTGAAGTTGGAGAGTTGTTTGGTAAAATTAATGCACTTGCACGTAACTTAAGTGAATTAACGATACATGAACAAATGCAAGCTGAACAATTTTCTACTGTCATTGATAATTCTCAAAGCGGTCTTGTATTAATAGACGAGAAAGGGTATATTCATCTCGTAAATCGAAAATTTATTTCCATATTTGGAAACGACCCTCAGGACTACATTGGTTATCTTTATTATGATGTGCTTGAAAATGAAACGATCCACCAGACTGTACAAGAAACATTTTTGTATGAAAAAAATATGAAGCGTTTATTTACACATTATAAAGAAACAGATAAATATTTCCTGGAAATTGTTGGGGCGCCGATTTTCAATGATAGAAATATGCTGCGTGGGGCTGTACTTGTGCTGTACGACATTACAGAACTAAAGAAACTAGAAGTGATGCGAAAAGATTTTGTTGCGAATGTATCTCATGAGTTAAAAACACCTATAACTTCCATTAAAGGATTTGCAGAAACATTGCTGGATGAGACAATGGATGACCCAGAAACAAGAAAGCAATTTCTAGGTATCATCTATGAGGAAAGCAAAAGAATTCAAGTATTGATTGAAGACTTGCTCATTTTATCCAAATTAGAAAAAGATGAATTTCAATTAGTATTTTCTAATATAAATTTGTCGAAGTTGCTGGAAGACATCGTTCCTTTAATCCAACACCAAGCTACCGAAAATAATATTGATTTTACGACAAATGTATTATCGGACGCTAAATTCGTAGCAGATAAAGAGAGAATAAAACAAGTGTTAATTAATTTGCTAGCAAATGCAATTAGCTACACACCTGCAGGCGGAGAAATTAATCTTACTATTGATGAGACAGAAGATTTTGTTTCTATTCAAGTAACAGATACGGGAATAGGGATTGAACAGGAAGCATTACCACGTATTTTTGAACGCTTTTATCGAGTGGATAAAGCCCGTAGCCGCAATACAGGTGGAACTGGTCTTGGTCTTGCCATTGTTAAGCATATAGTTGAGGTCCATGATGGGAAAATATCCGTAGAAAGTGAATTAAATAAAGGTACTACGTTTTCAGTTTATTTGCCAAAAGATAGACCAGCAGAGCATAAAACATCCTCTTCGTAACAGAGGATGTTTTATTATATAATTAGATGGAATAGTTGAATTATACGGAGGAATGTACATGTCTAAAAAATTAGTGTTAATTGATGGAAACAGTCTAATTTATCGAGCCTTTTTTGCGTTACCACTTTTAAATAATGATAAAGGCGTCTATACAAACGCTGTTTACGGATTTACAACGATACTAATGCGTATCCTGAAAGAGGAAAAACCTACTCATATGCTTGTTGCATTTGATGCAGGAAAAACGACTTTTCGTCATGAAACATACAAAGAATATAAAGGTGGAAGGGAAAAAACACCACCTGAACTTTCCGAACAATTTCCGCTCGTTAAGGAATTGCTTGATGCGTTTAATGTTCCACACTACCAGCTTGATCAATATGAGGCTGACGATATTATTGGTACATTGACACAATCAGCAAAAGAAGGAGATTGGAAGGTAAAGGTTATTTCAGGTGATCAGGATTTACTCCAGTTAGTATCTTCAACTGTTACCGTTGATGTTACTAAAAAAGGAATTAGTGAAGTGGAATCTTATACTCCTACATTTATGCAAGAAAAGATGGAGCTCTCTCCTGAACAAATAGTCGATTTAAAAGCATTGATGGGAGACAGTTCGGATAATATACCAGGGGTCCCAGGTGTGGGGATTAAAACGGCTACGAAATTGTTAAAGCAGTATAAAACGATTGAAACAGTCTATGCGCATTTGGATGATATTTCTGGAAAGAAACTGAAAGAAAATTTAACAGCCTATAAAGATGATGCCTTCATGAGCAAACAGCTAGCGACAATTGATTGTCAGTCACCGATTAAGCTATCTGTTCATGACATTGAATATAACGGCTATAAATCGAATGAAGTATTTACGATGTTTAAAGAGTTAGGCTTTCAATCATTGCTGGAAAAAATGGATGGCGGAGAGGATGTAGACACGACAGAGAAATTGGAGCCAATTGATTACGTTACAGTAGAAGAAATCACCTCCGATATGTTTACAGGTAATGAAGCAATTATCATTGAAATGCTAGAAGAAAACTATCATCAGGCGGCTATTGAAGCGATAGCAATCGTTAATGAAAATAATAAATATTTTATACCTACAAATGTGGCACTGGAATCTCCTGTTTTCAAAGAATGGGCGGAAGATGCGGAAAAGAAAAAATATGTTTACGATGCAAAAGGAACGGTAGTTTCTTTGTTAAAACGCGGGATTCATATAAAAGGTATTATTTTTGATTTATTACTCGCTTCTTATTTAATCAATCCTGCTGAAAATAATCAGGATATCCCGTCCATCGGTCAACGCATGGGTTTTAATGAAGTTCAATATGATGAGAAAGTTTATGGCAAAGGCGCTAAAATGAAAGTACCAGAACAAACAATTTTTGCCGAGCACCTCATTCGAAAAGCGAATACCATTTTTCGCCTAAAACGTGAAGTAGAAGAAAAGCTTAGAGAAAATGAACAATATAAGTTATATAAAGAGTTGGAAATGCCATTAGCTCTTATTTTAGGTGAGATGGAGTATGAGGGTATACAAGTAGATGAAGCACGGCTAGAGGCAATGGGGCATGAGTTAAAAGACAGACTTAAAAAAATTGAAAATAAAGTATTTGAAC
Organism: Virgibacillus sp. W0181; assembly: GCF_051846915.1. Lineage (NCBI taxonomy): Bacteria > Bacillati > Bacillota > Bacilli > Caryophanales > Bacillaceae > Virgibacillus > Virgibacillus sp. W0181. The sequence goes on along the minus strand of NZ_JBPYCR010000034.1, from coordinate 13,039 downwards.
TTGCCGGAGAATCATTTAATTTAAATTCACCAAAACAACTTGGACCGATCTTGTTTGAAAAACTGGAATTGCCAGTAATTAAAAAAACGAAGACTGGATATTCAACAGCTGCTGATGTGTTGGAGAAATTGGAAGGAAAGCACGAAATTATATCTCAAATTCTCTTATATCGTCAATTAGGCAAGCTGCAATCGACGTATATTGAAGGGTTATTAAAAGTCGTTGATGATAGTAAAATCCATACCCGTTTTAATCAGGCATTAACCCAGACAGGTCGTTTAAGTTCGATAGAGCCCAATTTGCAGAACATCCCGATTCGCTTGGAAGAGGGTCGAAAAATCAGACAAGCATTTATTCCATCCAAAGAGGATTGGGTTATATTTGCTGCAGACTATTCGCAAATTGAACTTCGTGTTTTAGCGGATATCGCAAAGGACGAGAAATTGGTTGCTGCATTCAAAAATAATTTGGATATCCATACACAAACAGCGATGGATGTATTCCATGTCGAGAAAAATGAAGTGGATTCCAATATGCGTAGACAAGCAAAAGCAGTTAATTTTGGAATTGTCTATGGGATCAGTGATTATGGATTATCGCAAAACCTTGGAATAACGCGTAAAGAAGCGAAGTCCTTTATTGATCGTTATTTTGCAAGTTATCCTGACGTAAAAACGTATATGGATGAAATTGTGCAAGAAGCAAAGCACAATGGTTATGTGACAACCTTAATGAATCGCAGAAGGTATTTACCGGAAATAACAAGTCGCAATTTCAATCAACGCAGTTTTGCTGAACGTACGGCAATGAATACCCCCATTCAAGGGAGTGCCGCCGACATCATTAAAAAGGCGATGATTGACTTGCATTCGAAGCTCAAGGATGAAAAGCTGCAAGCCAAACTACTACTACAAGTACATGACGAATTAATACTTGAAGCACCGAAAGAAGAGATCGAAAAATTAAAGCAAATAGTACCGGACATGATGGAACAAACCGTTCAATTAACCGTGCCGCTAAAAGTTGACTATGCATACGGTGATAGTTGGTTTGACGCAAAGTAAGGGGAAGAGGAAATATGCCGGAATTACCAGAAGTGGAAACAATTAAAAATACTTTACAGCAATTGGTCAGAAACAAAACAATTAAAGACGTAACTGTTTACTGGCCGAATATCATTAAACATCCAGATGATCTTAATCATTTTAAACATTTGTTAGTCGGTCAAACAATTAAATCTATCAACAGAAAAGGGAAATTTTTGTTGTTTCATTTGGATGATTATGTTTTAGTTTCCCATTTGCGTATGGAAGGGAAGTACAGCGTGCAGCAAAGCGAAGAACCGCTCACTAAACATACACATGTGATTTTTTCTTTAACAAATGGACAAGAGCTACGCTACAACGATGTGCGAAAGTTTGGTACGATGCATCTATTTCCGAATGGCAAGGAATTGGTGGGAAAACCGTTAAGTCAATTAGGACCAGATCCATTCGAACAAACATTTACGCTAGAATACCTATGGAATAAACTGAAAAAAACGGAACGGACCATCAAAGCAGTTCTATTGGATCAAACAGTCGTGTCTGGCCTTGGCAACATTTATGTTGATGAAGTATTATTTAAAGCGAAAATTCACCCGTTGAAGATAGCGAGTATTATATCTAAGCAAGAAGCAAAAGCGATAAAGCTTCATGCACAAGCGGTTTTAGAAGACGCGGTGAAACAAGGTGGAACAACTATCCGCTCCTATGTTAATGGAGAAGGAGAAATGGGAATGTTTCAACAAGAACTTTTTGTATACGGACAGGTGGATGAACCTTGCAAACAATGTGCAACTCCGATTATGAAAATGAAGGTGGCAGGTAGGGGCACACACGTTTGTCCGAAGTGTCAGAAGGATTGAGAGGGGGAACAGGCATGGCTGTTGTTATTGGATTAACTGGAAGTATTGCAACCGGTAAAAGTACGATTTCTGCAATGATTGCAGAACTGGGAATACCAATTGTCGATGCTGATAAAATAGCTAGAGACGTTGTAAAGCCCGGTGAACGAGCTTATGAAAAAATTGTGACAACATTCGGCGAGAACATGTTGAATGAAGATAAAACAATTAATCGAAAGAAATTAGGAAGAATTGTTTTTGCGAATGAAGAAAATCGAACAAAATTAAATGAAATCATTCATCCTGAAATTCGTAAAGAAATGCTGCAACAGCGTGACACATTAATTGCTGGTGGAGAGCCGTGTATCGTTATGGATATCCCGTTATTATTTGAAAGTAAATTAATGCATTTCGTTGATAAGATTATTGTTGTGTATGTCGATGAATCTACCCAGCTTGCCCGATTAATGAAGCGGGATCAATCTTCTGCTGAAGAAGCACAAGAACGGATACAAGCACAAATTCCTGTGAGTAAAAAGGCAAATTTGGCGGATGCTATTATTGATAACAGCCAGACGAAAAAATCATCTCAAGACCAATTAATTTCTCTATTTAACAAGTGGAATATTATTAAAGACGAAAAATAAATTTTAAAATGTAAAAAAACAAGAGTAAATCCAGCACATTTCTCTTCTAATGTGTTATACTATTTCTTGATAATAATAATAAAAGTATAACATATACAGGAGGATTTATAATGAATAGAACCCGAATTGCAATTAATGGATTTGGTCGCATCGGAAGAATGGTGTTCCGACAAGCTATTGTTGATAAACAGTTAGAGGTTATTGCAATAAATGCGAGCTATCCTCCCGAAACGTTAGCTCATTTAATAAAATATGACAGTGTACATGGCCCATTTAATGGTGAAGTAATTGGAAGTGATGATCATATTCAAGTTAATGGCAAGACGATCGAGCTTGTTCATAGTCGAGAACCGGAGAAACTGCCTTGGCAAGACCTTAATATTGACATTGTTGTAGAAGCTACTGGAAAATTTAATTCTAAAGAAGGTGCAAGCCGTCATCTACAGGCAGGAGCAAAAAAGGTTGTTATTACTGCTCCTGGTAAAAATGTAGATAAAACAATCGTACTTGGAGTAAATGAGGAGCAATACGATCCAGAAGAAGACGATATTATATCTAACGCTTCTTGTACTACGAATTGTCTTGCTCCAGTCGTTAAGGTACTTGACGAGTCATTTAAAATTAAAAATGGGTTGATGACAACTGTTCATGCATTTACATCGGATCAATTAAGCTTGGATAATCCGCATAAAGACTTACGTCGGGCACGAGGGTGTACACAATCCATTATTCCAACTTCTACTGGTGCTGCAAAAGCGCTTGGTGAAGTATTACCGCATTTAAACGGGAAATTACATGGAATGGCTTTGCGAGTTCCAACTCCGAATGTATCGCTCGTTGATCTAGTGGTTGATGTGGAAAAAGATGTAACGGTTGAAGATGTAAATGAAGCATTCAAACAGGCATCCCAGAATAACATGGATGGTATTATGAAATATAGCACAGAGCCACTTGTTTCCATTGATTACACATCATCTGAGTATTCGGCTATTATTGACAGCTTAACCACCATGGTTATGGATAACAACAAAGTAAAAGTGTTGGCATGGTATGATAATGAATGGGGGTACTCTAAGCGCGTCGTTGATTTAACCAAATATGTGGGGACGAAATTGGTACAAAAGAAAGAAAAAGTTAATATATTTTAATTGAGGTCTCACAGGATATTAAACATCACAACGTCAAATTATATAAACAGATTTTTATCAAGGAAAAATACGGTTGCCTTTTTCATTTTATATATGAAGAAGGCAACCGTTTATTTGTATTAGGGAAAAATGATAAATCATGTTAAAATATAAGGAAAGATAGAATGAACGTGTAATTTATACTCGATAATATACACAAGATATGACCATTTAAAAAAAGCTCTTTTAAAATGAAAGTCACTACGAATGGGGTTAACAGAAATGAAGTGTTCAAATTGCCATAATAAAAGCACAAAGGTTTTGGATTCCCGTCCAATTGAAGAGGGTCGAGCGATTCGGAGAAGACGAGAATGTGAACGTTGTGGATTTCGATTTACCACCTTCGAACGAATGGAAGAATCCCCTTTAGTTATCGTGAAGAAGGACGGTACAAGACAGGAATTCAGCCGCGAAAAATTAATTCGAGGATTAATACGAGCTTGTGAAAAAAGACCAGTCCCTATCGAAAAAATTGAAGAAATCGCTATTGGTGTGGAAAAAGAAATACGTAATTCCGAGCTATCGGAAATCGAGAGCAAATATATAGGTGAAATGGTTATGACCAGACTATCGGAAGTGGATGATCTTGCCTATATTCGCTTTGCCTCCGTCTATAGGCAATTTAAAGATATTAATATGTTTTTGGACGAGTTGAAAGAATTAATTAATCGAAATAAGGATAAAAACGATTAGTTACCACTGAAGTTATCTAATAAGAGAGGGTTACATCTGATGAAATATATTGGCAAAATATTACCTGTTGATGGGTATTATGTTTTATTAAGAGGGAATCTTCCTGTAGATTATGCAAGTTCTCTGACTCATTTGTATCAGCCCTTAATCGGAATGGAATCCGTAATGTTATACCAAACATTATTGCACGAGATAACAATACAAGGCGAAACCTCTATACAGACGCACCACACATTGATGAACTATCTGAATATCCCTTTGGATCAAATATATGAGGCGAGGCTTAAGTTGGAAGGAATCGGGTTGTTAACTACATATGTAAACAATGCTGGAACAAATAGGTCGTATACATATGAACTGCAAGCCCCATTTGCTCCTGTCAATTTCTTACAAGATGCCATGTTATCTGAATTGCTATTTCATCATATAGGAGAGAAAAAGTACGAACTATTAACCCGTGTTTATACACCTGTTCCGAATGAAAAAAAAGGCGAAAATATAACAGCAACATTTCAAGATGTATTTCAAACATTTAAGCCAAATTTTGAAATTGTAAATAATCAAGAAGAACAGCCTATTCAGACTACTAACACACAACAAATTGACTTCTCGTGGATGGAACAAATGCTGAAACAGCGGATGATTCCGGTAAAAAATGTACTTACTAATGAAAATAAAGTGTTAATCTCGCAAATGATGCTACTATACGATCTGGAACCTTATGAAATAGATAAATCTGTATTATGGGCCGTATCTGAAGACCATGTGCTAGATCAGAAGGAATTCAAAGATGCCTGTCATGATTTGTTTAAAGTTAAGCATAATCAAGCATCAATCCAATTGGTGAACAATCAGAAAATAGCCAAGGAAGAAGAAGACAAAGACATCCCGCAAACAAAAGAACAGCAGCTTGTACAAGCTTTGCAGAAAATGACGCCAAAACAATTGCTGGAAGATTTATCAAATGGCAATCATGCATCGGAACAGGATATGAAAATTATTCGAGAAGTAATGACAAAACAAGGTCTACCACCAGCCGTAATGAATGTATTAATTCATTATGTACTACTACAATCGGATATGAAACTGTCGAAAGCCTATATGGAAAAAATAGCAAGTCATTGGTCACGGTCGAATTTGAAAACTGCAAAAGACGCAATGGAATTTGCGAAGAAGGAAACGAATAAGCGCTACCAAAAATCCTATACAAAAAACTCTAATTATAATAGACAACGAACGACAGGTGCTGTTTTGCCCGAATGGTTCAAAGATAGAAAAAAACAGAAGCCATCCAAAAAAAGCGTTCCTCCTGCACCGACCAATAATAACGAAAGTGAAAAAGAGGAAGTATTGGCACTTCTGCGTAAACATGTGGGCACGAATGAAAAATAACCATTTGCAAGGATGATTTTTATGGAATCCATTCAATCGACATTAAAAAAATGGATGCAAACAAATGCGAGTTTTAGGGAAAGACATGACAAAATGCAGCAGGAAATATTAAGTCATCCAGATATAAAGCAGTTCTTATCTGCTCATCCAGAACTATCGAAACAGGAAATAAATAAAAACTTGATTAAACTGCATGAATATATTTCACAATCAAAGCAGTGCAGCCAATGCACCTCTTATTCAAGATGCAAAAATATGTTGCAAGGGTACTCCCCCATTTTACGCGTGGAAAACGGTGAAATTCGAATTGCTTACGAAAAGTGCCATAATCATATTGCACATGAGCAACAAACAGAACAACAAAACCTTATAAAAAGCTTATATATGCCAAAAGAAATTTTGGAGGCAACAATTGATCAAATAGAATTCGACCAAGGTAGAAGTCAAGCTATTCGAGAGATAAGTTATTTTCTGGATAATGCAAAGACACAGCTTCCGAAAAAAGGTATGTATATAACCGGTCCATTTGGAGTTGGAAAAACATATTTTCTTGGAGCGGTCGCCAATAAATTGAAAGAGTATCACATTTCGACAATGATGATCTATATGCCTGAATTCGTTCGCGAAATAAAAAACTCTTTCAAAGATGATTCAGTGAATGAAAAAATAGATTATTTTAAAACGACGGACGTGTTAATGATCGATGATATTGGGGCCGAAATGCAATCTGCATGGTTTAGAGATGAAGTACTCGGTTCGATATTGCAATACCGGATGATGGAGCACCTCCCAGTCTTTTTTACCTCGAATTATACGTTGGAACAATTAGAAATTGAGCTTGCATCAACACGGGGCGGGGTCGAAGAAGTAAAAGCAGGACGCATTATTGAACGAATTAAGCAGGTTAGTAAAGAAGTACATTTGTATGGAGAAAATAGAAGAGAAAGTTAAATGAATTTAGAACATAAATCACGAATTAAGCTATCGGATAAATGTTGTTGATACCAATAACAGTAAAAAACACCGTCCCATTGTTCGGACGGTGTATTGTTATGCATAAACATTTGTTGAATCAAGAGTAACTTACTTTTCATTCGACCGTTAATGATTAATGAGATCTAAACTATTCGGAGTAACATTATGTTAAATAATAACGACAAGTTAACGCCAACTCTTTAATTATTATTTATTTTTTAACTTTTGATTCAGTTCATTAATTAAACCATCTAATTTCTGTGAGATTAACAGAACCTCCGCGCTATTAGCATCTTGCCTATATGCTTTGTACATCTCCAATCTTGTTACTTCAATTTTCTTTTTTAAATCATCTATGTTCCTGACTCTTCTTCTTCCTCTCCACCTGTATTAAAATCTGAATGTTGGTAGTAGAGGCACGATTAAATGAGTTGTGCCATTATATACCAAGCAAATAACACTTTTAGTTGATACATTTTTCAATACGGTCAACATATTTTACCAGATCTTTTTAGTCGATAGTCTATCGTAAAATTCTCGACCGTTGATATTCATACCCTAAACTACAGTTTGTAAACTCAATTTTTAGCCTATTATATATGTTTTAAGTGAGATTCCTCATCTATTATGTACGAATTAATACTAGTTTTCTTTGATATACATTTTTTATTATCTTTGTCCATATAATGTATCAGGTGGTTTTGGATGAAGGTGGTGTTTATAGCTGGATGTATATTTCAAATCCGATAAGGAAGTAATATGTTTTTGTGAACGTTTGTTTAAAAATATTAAGCACATTGAATTAAATTGGAAGACAGATAAAGATTGGGGGAATCATATACAGTTTAAAGATAATATTTCTAATTATAAAAGTGCAATAGCAGAATCAATGGTCCACGTGTTTTTTGTTTTTCGGCTATCTAATATGATTAAACAGGTTATTCAAGAATGTTTTTTTTATACAAATATATATGAGATAGAACGAATTTCGGATATTGCTCATGGAGCATTATCAGGAGAAGATCCGGAATTACTTAAAGTGATTGATGTGCGGCAAAATCCGGAGAGAACATTATATTCCCTTTTTAATGCAAATTTACAAGAAGTAAAAGAGATCCATTTTGATTCTATTGTTAAATTCCAACTTAAGTCATTTAAAGAGCAACTTGTTTATTATGTGGGGATTGCGATTGACGAATTTAAACGAGAAGAAGACCACCAAACTTTTGTCAATATGTTGCGTGAATATGTACAAAATAAAAAAAAGAGTGTTAAGGAAATTCATTTGGTGCAAGGCAATCATTTTACATTTTATAAAACAGATGGCAGGCAAATTTCACAAATGGAATTGCGAACAATTATGCAAAAAGAACCATTATATATGGTGGGGTTGGATGTGAATGAAATGAATCTTGCTCCACTTATTACCATGGCTCCGGAAGTCATTTATATATACGGAGATAACCCGTCTGATCCGAAGACATTAACAATTATTAATGTTTTTCAAGAAAGAGTACGCTTTCGCTCTATTCATCAGTTTCCATTCAAGCGATCAGCAAGAGAAGAATAGCATATTTCTTGATTAAATTTTTGAGGAACGATATAATATCTCATCTTTGACAGTAAAAACCACAAGAATGCTTTTATAATGGGCATTCTTGTGGTTTTTTTCGTGTTCAAAAGTGAGTACTATTTATGTTTTTTAACTTGTTTTATAATTTTTTTCATCTTTTGTATGCTTACTATTTCGGTATCCGTTCGGAAGCCGAAAACATCATGCAACTTGTCGGTTAAGTCCGTTCTGGTATAAGTGGGGATATAACCTTCGCTGGTACATTCCAACATTCTCATATCTCGTAATGCTTGAATGATTTCGTAGCACGTAGCCGATTCGTCAATTTTTTTCTCAACCAGACGGTAGGTCAATAATGAAAGAAAGCATACGAGGAAGTGTGCTTTGATTCGTTCATCTTTTTGGAGAAAAACCGGCCGCGTTCGCATTTCACTTTTTAGAATTCGAAAGGATTCTTCTACCTCCCAGCGTCGTTGGTTGATTCTTACAATTTCCTCAGGTGTACTTTCTAAGTTTGTACATACACCATAAAAGCCATCATACTTTGCTTCTTTATCAATCATTGCAGCATTAATCGTATGCGTCTTTTTTCGGGCGATTTCCCCATCATCTGTGACATGAGTGGATTGGATAAAACGATCCGAGCTGTTTGCTCGCTTTTTTTCGATATGAGAAGGGTTCTCCACTTTCGTTTGTGCCCGCTCAATCTGTTTTTCCCGAATACTTGATTGATAGCGTTTATGTTTCGGTGAAAAAGTAACGACCAGTTTCTGTTCGAGTCCATTTTCATTCATCCAACGTTCTTTGTAATACACTTGCGTGTCTTTTTCAAGGTCAATATCATTTAGATTAATCGTTTGCTTTTTCTTTTTCCCAATCGATGCTTGATTCGAACCGGTGACCTGCCAACCGGAAGCATCCAACGCCCAATTTTTCAAATGCTTTTTCAATTTCTTAATAGATTGGGTAGTTACGAAAGCACGATCGCTCATCGAATTATAAAGGCGGTTTTCATGGGAAGAAAGCCCGGCATCTGTACAAACTACAAACTTGGATAGTTGAAAGTCTTTTAAGATTCGTTTCTCTAAAGGCTTCAATGTTGGCTGTTCATTTTGATTTCCCGGATTAATGACAAAGGCGAGCGGGAGCCCGCTGCCGTCCATGAAGAGTCCCATTTGGACAATAGGATTGGGTCGATTTTCTTTTGACATCCCATATTGTTTTAAGTCGTCGTCTTCTTCTGTCTCGAAGTAGAAATTCGTGCAGTCGTAGTAAAGGAGCTCCGTTTTGCGTTCGACGATGGCCGTGCTGTTTTTGTATACGGCCATTTCAATGATATCGGATTCCTCAGCTAGGATATCTAATGCACGATACATGTGCTGTTCTTCTATGTAATGAGATTCCAGGAGCTCGTCTGCCCGCTCCAGTGTCCCTTTTTTTGATGTGGGGTGTAGAATCCGCATATAAATTAACAGGGCTAGAATCTTATTTAAGTCATAGGAGAAATTGTGCCTGTCTGATATTTCCTTACAATTTTCATCCAATTTCAATTGGTGATAGATCGATTTTAAGAAGAGGTAACCGACGTTAAAAGATCGTTTTTTCCCTTTGGGTATCGATTGGTTCGGGTTGTGCTTAATGATGACCGTTTCCGATTTCCTATTCTTTTCTTCGGTTAATTTTTTTGCATATGCTCGAGCCCATTCTTCCGGATCAACACCTGGGTGTCTTTCACGAATTTGCTGTTCATTCCCCAAAGCCTCAACGACTTTGGTTGTTGATCTTCCATTGATATCCCTAACGTTTTCGATAACTGAATAGGAGACAGAATGTTTGGATACACTTTTTTTAATGCGCATAGAAACCCCTCAAATCCTATGAGATGCCTTCATCATAACATAGTACTAAATAGTACTCAACAATTAATTTGGAAATTTGACAAAAAGATAAAGCCATGACAGGCTTTTGGGGCATTTTATTATTATTCAACTGTCAAACTCCCGAGTACGCTTTCGCTCTATTCATCAGTTTCCATTCAAGCGATCAGCAAGAGAAGAATAGCATATTTCTTGATTAAATTTTTGAGGAACGATATAATATGTAATCATAAAGAAGAATATTTTCGATAGTATATTAACCTCACTACGAGGAAATTGTAAAATATAAGACTCAAACTAAATGATTACACAAGTAACGATAAGGACACGATTATTTGCACCCCTTTATAGAAAGAGAAGGAAGTCTAGGCTGAAAGCTTCCGCTATATTAGCAAATAATTACCCCCTTTGAACTCTGCCTTAGAACTATAAGTATATGGTAGCGTATAGTCTGCGTTAAAGATGAATGGAGCTGTAGGTTACTTATAACTGCGGAAACTAGGGTGGAACCACGATTAAAACTCGTCCCTTTTGCTGAGATGCAAAGGGACGAGTTTTTTAGTTGTTTAAAAATCCCACTTTTACTTGCCTAGTAGTTTATTATTAAAAATTGCACTATTTTACACAAAAACCGCACTAAACTAACACATATTAATTAATGAAGGAGTGGAATAAATTGTCCAATATTAATATATTATTCCCGGATGGAGCGGAAAAAGCATTCCCATTAGGAACAACGGGTGAGGAAATTGCCGCCTCGATATCGCCTGGTTTAAAAAAGCAAGCGTTGGCCATTAAGCTTGACAATCAACAGGTTGACTTAAGAAGACCGCTAAGCAAGGGTGGAAAAATTGAAATCATTACGTATAAAGACAAAGAAGGCATTGAAATAATGCGTCACTCAACAGCACATACACTAGCACAAGCAATTAAACGTTTATATAAAGATGTTCAATTTGGTGTTGGGCCTGTCATTGATGAAGGATTTTATTATGATGTTGATATGGATGAAACCATTACGCCAGAAGACTTGCCAAAAATTGAAAAGGAAATGCAGCGAATTATAGACGAAAACCTGGAAATTGAAAGATTGGAAGTTTCAAGAGAAGAAGCAAAAGAAATGTTCCGGGAAATTGGAGACAATTTAAAGCTAGAGCTTATTGATGCAATTCCAGAAGAAGAGCAAGTAACTGTTTATAAGCAAGGAGAGTTTTTTGATTTATGTCGAGGAATACACGTACCATCAACGAGTAAAATTAAACAATTTAAATTGTTAAGTATTTCCGGCGCTTATTGGCGTGGAGATAGTGATAACAAACAACTCCAGCGAATATACGGGACTGCTTTTCAAAAGAAAACCGAACTGGAGGAATATTTACGAATTCTACAGGAACGGAAAGAACGAGATCACCGCAAATTGGGAAAAGAGCTTCAGCTATTTACAATTAGTCAAAAGGTAGGTCAAGGCTTACCAGTTTGGCTGCCAAAAGGAGCAACGATCCGGCGAACAATTGAACGTTACATCGTTGATCTAGAAGAAAGACTTGGCTATGATCATGTGTATACGCCTGTACTTGGCAGTGTGGATTTGTATAAAACGAGTGGCCATTTGGATCATTACAGTGATGATATGTTTCCGATTATGGAAATGGATAATGAAGATTTGGTCTTGCGTCCAATGAACTGCCCCCACCATATGATGGTGTATAAAAATAATTTGTACAGTTACCGAAATTTACCGGTTCGAATTGCCGAGCTAGGGCTTATGCACCGGCACGAAATGTCAGGAGCACTTGCGGGGTTACAGCGGGTACGCGGGATGACTTTAAATGATGCCCATATATTTGCGAGACCGGATCAATTGAAAGAGGAGTTTATGCGTGTAGTAGAATTGGTTCAACATGTATATAAAGACTTTGGCATTACTGATTATTATTTCCGGTTGTCTTATCGAGATCCTGAAGATAAGGAAAAGTATATCGATAACGATTCGATGTGGAAACATGCCCAAGCGATGTTAAAAGAAACAATGGATGATATGGGGCTTGAATATGTAGAAGCTGTTGGCGAAGCCGCGTTTTATGGTCCGAAACTCGATGTACAAGTAAAAACAGCACTCGGTCATGACGAAACGTTATCAACGGTTCAAATTGATTATCAATTGCCGGAGAAGTTTGATTTAACTTATATTGGTGAAGATGGGAAAGAACATCGTCCAGTTGTTATCCACCGGGGGGTCGTTTCAACGATGGAACGATTTGTTGCGTTCTTAATCGAGGAATACAAAGGTGCATTTCCAACATGGATTGCTCCTGAGCAGGTTAAAATTATTCCGGTTTCACTCCAAGCTCACCTTGATTATGCCAACGATATTGCTGATAAGTTAAAGCGTGAAGGTGTCAGGGTTAAAGTTGACACTAGAGATGAAAAGCTTGGATACAAAATTAGAGAAGTACAGACAGAGAAGATCCCGTTTGCTTTAGTTATTGGTGATAAAGAAAAGGAAGCAGGCACTGTTAATATACGCCGCTATGGTGAACAACAAACGGAAACAATGTCTTACAATGCATTTGCTGAAATGCTGCAAGAAGAAATTAGCCAGAAACAAACGACTGTCAGTTAATTTACCTTTAACTTATCTTTAAGTGTATTTGACATAATGAACTAGACATGGTATATTATTATCTCATCTTTGACAGTAAAAACCACAGGAATGCTTTTATGACAAGCATTTCTGTGGTTTTTTTAGTGTTCAAAAGTGAGTACTATTTCTGTTTTTTCACCTTCTTTAAAATTTTTTTCATTTTTTG
>NZ_JBPYCR010000033.1:0-39597 GCF_051846915.1 Virgibacillus sp. W0181 | reverse complement strand
CAATCCACTATATCAAAACTTGAAAGCTATATTCAAGATTTGCCGGAAGACAAATCTTATATGATTGCGGAAAATGAGGTTAGCTTTGGTCCGGCTGTAACTGCGCCAAATAAAATTATTTGTGTCGGGTTAAATTATCAAAAACATGCGGATGAAACTGGTTCTCCATATCCAAAAACGCCAATCTTATTTACAAAATATAACAATACTCTAGCAGGTCATAATCAAAATATTGTTGTTCCAAAAGTGACTGAAAAGCTAGATTATGAAGTAGAGTTAGGGATTGTAATCGGAAAGGAAACAAAAGATGTAGCAAAAGAAACAGCCCTTGATCATGTGTTTGGGTATGTAACAGCGAATGATCTGTCTGCAAGGGATCTGCAATTTGTAAGTTCTCAATGGTTATTAGGAAAAAGTTGTGACGGCTTTAGTCCAGTTGGTCCATATTTAGTAACTAGTAATGAAATCGATGACCCAAATAATCTAACCTTAAAAACATTTGTAAATGGGGAAGAGAGACAGAGTTCGAATACATCAGATATGATTTTCCATTGCGATGAAATTATTAGTTATATCTCTAAGTATATGACACTAACTCCAGGTGATATTATATTAACGGGGACTCCCGAGGGCGTAGTAATGGGCTTACCCGAGGAAAAACAAGTTTACATTCAACCAGGAGATGAAGTGACAGTAGAGATTGAAAAGTTAGGCAGTTTAACGAATCAATTTGTGGAAGATAAATAGATGCATTAATCCGGTGCTTATTCTGTCTAAGAATTAGCACCGGATTTTAAATGGTTTTCGAAAATTCTACTTTTCAATTGTCTGCATGATAAGATTAGTTTGAAATTGATTCGATCAACATCCTGTAAATAATCCTACGCTTCCATCGCTACTGCGCTATCCTCTTTCCCCTTTATCCGCATTTCAGTATCTTTATCAAAGAAATGACAGTTATCCATGTTGAAAGCTAAATCAAGTACTGACCCAGCCAAAATCCCTTTACGTGCTTCAACGCGGGCAACAAAATCTTCTTTATTAATTTTAGAATAAATTACTGTTTCTGAACCCATGAGCTCAGCTACTTCAACAGTTGCAGTAAATCTAGCATCTGGAAAAGATCCGTTTGAAACAGTTTGATCGTGTATATCTTCAGGACGAATACCAAGAATTAACCCTTTGTTTACGTATCCTGCTTCTTTTAGTACTTTCATCTTATTTTCCGGTACTTTGACGCTCGTTTCTCCCATTACGAAGAAACCATCGGTTAGTGTTCCATTCAAAAGGTTCATGGAAGGGGAACCGATAAATCCACCAACAAACACATTTTCCGGATAATCATATACTTCTTTTGGTGCGCCAACTTGTTGGATGATACCGTCTTTCATGACAACTAACCTTGTTGCCATTGTCATTGCTTCGGTCTGGTCGTGGGTAACGTAGATCGTCGTCGTTTGCAGTCGTTGGTGCAGTTTCTGTATTTCAGCCCGCATTTGTACACGTAGCTTTGCGTCCAGATTGGATAATGGTTCATCCATTAGAAAAACCTTTGCATCCCTGACGATGGCACGTCCAAGTGCTACACGTTGTCGTTGCCCCCCTGATAGAGCCTTTGGCTTCCGGTCTAAAAAGTCTTCTAAGCCTAATATTTTTGCGGCGTTATGTACACGTTCTTTAATCTCTGTTTTTTTAAACTTTCGAAGCTTTAATCCGAAAGCCATATTATCGTATACGTTCATATGTGGATATAAGGCATAATTCTGAAATACCATGGCGATATCCCGATCTTTCGGGGCTACATCGTTCATTAGAACATCGTCGATATACAGCTCGCCTCCTGATATTTCCTCTAATCCGGCAATCATTCGTAATGTTGTTGATTTCCCACAGCCGGATGGGCCTACAAACACAACGAATTCTTTATCTTCAATTTGTAAATCAAAATCTTCAACTGCTACAACGTCTTTTCCATATATCTTTTTAATGTTGTTTAATTGCAATTCTGCCATTAAAATTTCCCCTTACATTTGTATTTAACTACTATTTTAATGATATAGAATTATCTAATTATTCGTAAGAGAAAAATTGCACAAAAATGCTGACAACTATTAGGCATGTTTGCCAGATTCATAGTTTTTACATAATAATGCGAGGTAAACCGCTTGTGCTTGATCAAATTGTTGAAGGTCAATTCCTGTCTGATCACAAAATTTATCAATTCGGTATTGCAAGCTGTTCCTGTGCATATACAATTCCTTTGCTGTGACGGAAACGTTTAAATTACAATGGAACAACGTTTGGATTGTATGAATCATGTCGGTATCCTCGGCAAATTCACGAAGGACGCTTGAGATGATTTGTTTCCGTACAGAAGGATTTATTCGATTTAATAAAATGTACGGAATTGCTTCAGGATATGTAATAACGGATTTTTGGGAATGATTAAATACAGTATTGGCAGTTTCTTTGATTGTAGTATAATAGGCGGAAATATCATTTAGATTGTTTTGAAATAATCCTACGAAAAATTTTATGTTCACGTATAGATCGCTAATTAATACGTCGATAATACGTCTGTAATCAATGTCCTCGTCGGCGATTGATTGTTCTTCAACAATAATACCTTCCAGCTCATTTTCCCATAGAATTGGTACGGTTTTTGGGAACAATGTTTGAATCGCTTCATTAAACGCAAATGGGTCCATCTCGCTTTTGTCCATTCGGAAATAAACAAAACGGTATGGACTGTTTGTGCTTGGGAAAGTCACTTCCTCATTTGAAGCGTTCATCCATCTTTTCCACTTTTTCTCTTCCTCTGTTAGGATTGGGAGGTTCATGTTGTTAGGAGTTAAAAAGGTAGATAATAAAGCTATGTCGTTTGTCGTAAGCTCGCTTTTTAGGATGCCAATTGGCTGGTGGTCGGTCATATACCACTGGTAAAGATTCCTTGTAGACTCGTCTGTTGGCAACGTTGTGATAAGGGAGGGGAACAGTTTTTGCAAGTTGGTTAGCATGTGATATAAACCTCTTTTCTTTCTTGACTGATTACTATTATACATAAGAAGCGTATATCTAGACCAGCATTCCTGGATGTTGTTTAGAAATAAACTTCGTTCAGCTGGTAAAGAATTGCAGGTATGCTGATCCAGTGTTTTTTCACTCATGGGATATTGATTATAAGTTTACACATTACGTCCGGCTTGTTCATATGCCTCTAACAGTAAATCCACTATATGCACAGCCTCGACCTGACCAGTCAAACCTTCTCGTTCAATTCCAAGTTTCATTTGTAAAAGGCAGCCGGGGTTAGTGGTAACGATCGTTTTGGCTTTTGTTTGTTTCGTTTGTTCCATTTTATAGTCGAGAATTTGCATGGACATTTCGGATTCAACTATATTGTAAATGCCTGCAGAACCGCAACATCGTCCAGCATCTTTCATTTCCACATAGTCAACGCCTTCGATTGATTCGAGTAATTGACGCGGTTCCATAAATGTTTTCTGGCCGTTTTTTAAATGACAGGAATCCTGATAAGTCACTACTTGCTCATCCAATTGCAAGTTCATTTTGTGAAAGTCGAGTTCCACTAATACGCTTGTAATATCTTTTATTTTTGTTGAAAAAGCTGCTGCACGTGTTTTCCATTCCGGGTCATCTTTTAAAAGATAACCATAATCAACGAGAAATGCTCCGCAGCCGCCGGCATTTGTAATAATATAATCAACTTCAGCTTTTTCAAATGCCTCAATATTTTTTTTGGCCATTTCTCTTGCCTGGTCACGTTCACCGCTATGGCCATGTAATGCTCCGCAACATCCTTGGGTTTTCGGAATAACGATCTCACATCCGGCATATTGTAATAATTTTGCCGTTGCGTCGTTTGTTGACATGAACACCGTATCCATTAAACAACCGGAGAAAAAAGCGACTTTCTTCTGTTGTTTTGTATAGGCTTTTAAATGTGTCGGCCTGTTTTTCATTTCTTTTCGTTTCGGTATACGGGGCAGGACCTTTTCCATTGTACGCAAGTTTTCGGGAAACAGTTTCATGAATCCGATTGTTCTAGCTGTTTTTTGCAAGCCAGATCTTTGATATAACCCTAGTAAACTTGTAAGGCCAATCATTCGATTTTGATATGGAAATAGGTTGTTAAAAGCAAGATTTCGAGCCAACTTTACTGGGGCTGATTGTTTATTGCTTTGATAGATTGCATCTCTTGCTTGTTCCAGCAAATGGCCAAATTGTACGCCGGATGGACAGACTGGTTCACAGGCTCGACATCCTAGGCAAAGGTCAATCGAACGTTTCACTTCCTCGGTTGGTTCGATGGCCCCGTCCACGAGACCTTTCATCATTGCAATTCTTCCCCTTGGTGAATGTACTTCGTCTCCCGTTTCCACATACGTTGGACAACTCGGCAAACAGAAACCGCATCGGGTACAATTTAAAATTTCATCATAGTCCATTTTTTTCTTGAAATCTTTTTGAATGCGCTCTTTTTCTTTTAAATCGATCATTTGTTTTCCACCACGCTTTCCTTGGTCATTGAAAACATTTTACCGGGGTTCATAATGTTATTTGGGTCAAGGGACTTTTTAATATTACGCATTGCCTGAATACCCGCCTCACCAGTTTTTAAGTGCAAATAAGGAAGTTTCATCGCTCCAACGCCATGTTCACCAGTAATCGTACCGCCTAGGGCGATCGCCGTTTCAAAAATCTCACCAAGTGCCTTTTCAACCCGGATCATTTCTTCTTGGTTACGTACATCTGTTAAACAAGTAGGGTGGAGGTTGCCATCACCGGCATGCCCAAACGTACAAATCGTAATATCGTATTTCTCGGCAATTTTTCCAATGGCACGTACCATTTTGGCAATTTCTGAGCGGGGTACAGTTGCATCTTCCAGTATGGTCGTCGGTTTTAATCGGGAAAGGGCTGATAATGCTGTTCTTCTGGCAGCAGTTAACTGACTTGCTTCTTCTTCAGATGCTGCGAGCGTCACTTGAAACGCGTTATTCTTTTTACATAATGTTGTGATGGATTCCATATCGCGCTGTACAATTTCCGGGGCGCCATCTTGTTCAATTAATAAAACAGCTTCAGCATCTGTCGGCAGGCCAATACGTGCGTAGTCTTCAACGACTTCCAGCGTGTGCCGATCGAGAAACTCCATCGTAGCAGGAATGATTCGATTAGCGATGATGGCTGATACGGATTCAGCGGCTTTTTCCAAGTCATCATAAAGGGCGAGCATTGTTTGTTTTGTTTCTGGTTTAGGGATAAGTTTTAAAATTGCTTCGGTTATGATGCCAAGCGTGCCTTCTGCTCCTGTATATAATTTTGTTAAATCATACCCGGCAACATCTTTAGCCAGCTTGCCGCCGGTTCGAATAATTTCCCCTGTAGGCAGGACAATTTCAAGTCCAAGAACATAATCTTTTGTTACGCCGTATTTTAATCCACGCAGTCCGCCGGAATTTTCACTTATATTTCCGCCAATCTGGGAAATATGCATGGATCCTGGATCGGGTGGATAAAAAAGTCCAATTTCTTCAGCTACTTCGTGGATTTTTTTCGTATAGACGCCAGGCTGTACGGTCATTGTTAAATTTTCCTCATCAATTTCCATGATTTGATTCAAATGTTTGAACAACAGGACGATTCCACCTGAAAGAGGTGTCGTACCGGCACATAAATTGGTTCCGGAACCACGGGGAACGATCGGGATTTTATGTTTATTACACCATTTAACAATCTCCGCGATTTCATTTGTATTTTTTGGTGCAATCACTGCGTCTGGCATTGCTTGGAATTGAGCGGTTGAATCGTAGGAATAGGCAAGTAATGAAGCATTGTCTGTTACAACATTTTCTGCTCCTACAAGCCTTTCCAGTTGTTTAATATGCTGTTCCCGCAACATAGCATCTCTCCTTATCTATGTGTCGATTTAAAGACGTTACCTTTATTTTAATGGAAAGATTCAGAAAAATATATATAGAAAGGTACAAAATTTATGGATTAGCATTCTGTATATTTGGTTTTTCATCTAAAAACAGAAAGGCTAAATAAAATGCAGTAATGGTTTGCGTACATTTAGGATTCAAACCTGAACGTTCATAAATACTATTTAGACGATAATGCAATGTATTAATATGGACGTGCAGTTGTTCGGCGGTTGTCTTAAGTTGTAAATCGTTTTGTAAATATGCTTGCAATGTTTGAAGCAACAATTTATCATGAATAATCGTTTGTAATGTACGATTGATAAAAGCCGTTTTCGTTTGCTCAGAAATATCGGTGAGTAAAATATCCAGAAAGAGATCATTATAAAGAACAATGGAGTAGTTACTTGTTTTTAAAGCCTTTTTTGCTTGAGCGTAGGAGGTCTCTAAAGAATCAGCATCGACAGCATTTCCAATTCCGATAGCTGTATTCGTTTGTAACTTTTCGTTGGCAAAGCGTTGAAATGATTCTAAATCGTTTAGTAATGCATCTTCCGGACATGCTTGGTTCGTTTCCAATAAAATAAGAATTTTGTTTTCCTCCCACTTGATTACAATACCTTTCAAGTGTTCTTCCAGCCAGCTTTTACTGGTTGAAATAATAGGGGATATTGGTTCATTGTCTATATGCTTTAAAACAACAAGGATACATCTTATATTTATTTCCCAATTTATTCCTAGGGTGTATGCCCTTTTTACGAATTCATCGTCGATCGTATTTGCTTGGAGCCAATCAAATACAAACCGCTCTATGATACGCTCCTTCCATTCGGTTTCTTGAATGAATACATTTTCTTTAATTAGTAACTCGGTCATTTTTTGCATTAAGGAACCAAATGGTGCAACTTTGTCCGGGTTACCGGTAATTCCGATGACTCCGATAACATTTCCTTGAATCGTAATTGGCAGGTTGATACCGGCCTTTACACCTTGCATTGTCTGCTCATCACCAGCTGTCAAGACGGTTACGGTCTTATTTTTAATCGTTTCGCTTGCACCCTCATGAAAGTGACCAATCCGCTCCCTGTTAGTGCTAGCAATAATGATTGCCTGTTTGTTTACGATAATTATATTTTCATTAATTAGTCGCTTCGTTTCATTTATAATTTTATCTCCAAGATCTGTCGTTAACTCCATGGTAAAACAACCTTTCTGAAGTCGCTCTATGAGCGGGTTCTTATTGAGTTAATTGAATTGTATCGAGATTTACTGGAAATGTCGAAAAAAAGCGAGTATTATTTACATACACTTGTTATAATTACCACTAAGAAGTTGTTCAAAAAGACACCAAATTATTAGTGACGAATTTCTTCGTTGGCTTGTATTTAATACGGAATTTTTTGAACTCGCACCGAGTCGTGTTTATTCGATATAAAAAGGGAGTATTAATATGCTTAACCAACATTCTTTTGTCCGGTGGGTAAATAATTTATCCCCTGTACAAATATTATTATTTTTTTACTTAATTGCTGTAGTTATTTCAACAGCACTTCTTGCTTTACCGGTTGCACACCAGGAGGGAGTAGATATTCCTTTTATTGATATATTGTTCACGGCGGTCAGTGCTTTCAGTGTGACGGGTTTGAGTACCATTACGGTTGCAGATACGCTTAGTACGACTGGTATTATTTTTCTAGCTGTTATTTTACAATTGGGTGCAATTGGTGTTATGGCGATTGGAACGCTCATTTGGATTGCTTTAGGTAAAAAAATCGGTTTGAAAGAGCGACGTTTAATTATGACGGATCAAAATCAAACACACTTTGAAGGTATGGTTCGACTGATTATTCAAATTATATACGTTCTATTTATTATTGAATTCATTTTTTTCGTCATTCTGGGATTGTATTATCTACAGTATTATCCGACGGTACAAGAATCTTTTTTGCATAGTTTTTTTTCTACAATTAGTGCCATTACGAATGGTGGATTCGATATTACTGGCGAATCATTGCATTTATATCGCAATGATTATTTTATTCAATTTATGCATATATTGCTTATTATTTTTGGTGCGATCGGTTTTCCGGTTTTAGTAGAAGTTAAGGAATTTCTTCTGTCAAAAAAAGAAGACCGTAAATATATGCGTTTTAGCTTGTTTACAAAAGTGACAACAATTACGTTCTTTTTTCTCGTTGTTATCGGTACGATTTTCATTTATTTATTGGACATGAACCATTTCTTTGCAGGGAAGTCCTGGCATGAAAGTTTGTTTTATTCCCTGTTTCAGTCGGTTACAACGCGAAGTGCTGGATTATCTACGATGGATGTCAATTTGTTAACGGAACAAAATCATTTATTTATGTCGGTCTTAATGTTTATCGGTGCTTCACCAAGTAGTGCCGGCGGAGGGATTCGAACAACTACATTTGCGCTTGTTATTATTTTTATTATCACTTATGCAAGAGGGGGGCGGAATATACGTCTCTTCAAACGGGAAGTATATGAAGAAGATTTATTAAAAGCTGTAACAGTGACATTAATGGCTTTTATATTCGTTGTTTTTTCTTTGCTGATCCTCTTAATCGTAGAGCCGTTTCCGATCATGCAACTGTTGTTTGAAGTGACGTCTGCATTTGGGACGGTAGGTTTGTCTTTAGGGGTTACGAGTGAGTTAACAACCTTCAGTAAAATCATTTTAATGGTATTAATGTTTATAGGAAGAATTGGTATTTTGACATTTTTATTTACGTTTAAAACGAGAAAACAAAACGGGAAAGTGCACTATCCTAAGGAGAAAATTATTATCGGTTAATACGGGTGAAGAGAAGTCACTCATGAAAAAAGCACGCGAAGAAATACTTATATCTATTCTATAGGTGTCTATTTATTGAAAACGACGCGGATCCGGGCATAATTCAAGTTGATTTATCTCAATAAGCCACTAACACCGTTTTAAAATTTTTTCGCATGTAGAACAAGAGGGGGCCATTGTACAAAATAGTACAATTTCCATTTGTTATTGGTACGCTTTCAATAGAAATGACTTTATTTAATGCTACAAAATTGCTATGATGTAGGAAAGTCATGATATATATGCAAAAAAGTACATATAGTATAAATGCATAATAACAGAAAGGAGTAACGCCCATGTGGGAAATTACTTTTGGCATTATTTGTTTAGGAATTGCCGCATTGAATATTGGATATTGTTTGTTTGATCATGAATAATGAACGACGAAGGGTCTGACATGGATGTGTCAGACCTTATTATTTAATTAATATAAAAGTATTATAAGGGCTGTAACCCTTCACTTTCTGGAAACCTTATTGACTGTTTCTAGTCATTTTTTAGAACTATCGTTCAATGGAAAGGAAAGTAATCATTCATTGGATAAAGATTCACTTTTATCTGGTTAGCTCCCATTCATTGAACGGGTAAATAATAAATTCCGATCTCCCGATAATTTCTTCTCTGCCAATAAAACCGAGGCCATTTCGACTATCCTTGCTTATTGCCCGGTTATCGCCCATGACGTAATAACTCTCTTCCGGAACTTCAATCGGGCCAAAATTACCTGTTAACATTCTAGCCGAATCGTTCAGAAAACTTTGATCATGTTCCACACCATTAATATATAATGTATGATTTTTCATCTCTACCGTTTCTCCAGGTAAAGCAACGACTCTTTTTACATAATTTTTATGAGGTCGATTAATAATGACGATGTCACCGCGTTCAGGTTCGGATATAATATAAACAAATTTATTGAAAATGACCTTTTCCCCGTCTTCGAGAGCCGGATCCATGCTATCTCCCTCAACTATTGAAGTTGCAAATACAAAGCTTCTTAAAAAGAAAGCAAGCAAAAGTGCTATAACAATAGCTTTGACCCATTCGATCCATTCTTTTTTTTCTTTTGTTTCACTCACTGATGACATCCTTCCACCGACATGTATATGTCATTATCTATAGTAGCATAGACTTTCTTACGTTTCGAATGCAAATTTTTCGGTTATTATAATATATAAACAAAATATTCTTTAAATGTCACAAAAAAGACATAGACAAGCTTGGTTTCTTTGATTATACTATAATGGGTCTAAGATATCGTTTCGGTTCGATACATCTGTGTTTAGGCCAAGAGAGGAGTACTATTTTCATGGATACCAATGATAGGCTTATAAAACAAATTGAAACCTTACGAAACCATATGACTGAAATAGCTTTTACGAAAGGATTTACTAGTGATGAATCAATTGAGGTCAGTCAAAAACTAGATAATCTATTAAACCAGTACGACCGAATGAATATTGAATCGGGAGTAAAGAATAGTTGACTTGATAATTTGATGAGAAAATGAGTTGGATGAGCAGAGATTTTGAAAAACATCGCGGTTAATGAATAATTGACCCGGAAAGTTATGCACCGATCTTAACAATAAATCTTTTAGTAACTTCTTTACTCTTCCATATGAATCTCCACATGCGTAGTTTCCTCCAGTTTATTTCCTTTCGAATTTAGTTGAACAAAAATTACAGCACTTAAAATCAAGACCATTCCAATCAGTTGTACAGAAGTAAATGTTTCCCGGAATACAAAAACTCCGATAATGGTAGCAACGACAGGCTCAATTGTAGAAAGAATAGATGCTTTGGATGCTTCCGTATGCTGCAAGCCGTATGTATAAATAATATAAGCAATAGCGGTAGGGAATAAACCAAGCCCTATTGCAAAAAAAAGAACATTCGAATTAGCAAGCAAATATATTTTTTCTTTGTACGGAAAGAAAGGAAGAAGTGCTACAGTTGCTGCAACAAACGTATAAGTTGTAATAACGATGCTCGTATATTTTTTTAATGCAAATTTACTGAAAATACTATAAAAGGCATAACCAATTCCGGATCCGAGTCCAAAGAGAATTCCGATTGGCTGCAATGCATTAAAATTCCACGGAATTAATCCAACAATAAAACAAATCCCCAATATTGTAAGAAAGAGTGCAATAACCTTTTCCCTTGTGACAGGCTCTTTAAATAAAAAATACGAAAAAATAATTACGAATGCCGGAGCGGTATATAATAAAGCGGTAGTAAATGGAATGGTCGTTAATTCGATGGCAGTGAACATACAATAGTTAAAGAAAAGGATACTGAAAATTCCTGTCCCGATAAAATATCTTAGATCGAAAATGGAATGAAGCTTTAAGCTTTTCCTCGATTTTAGCAGTAAATATGTAACGAGGATAATAGCAGTTGAAGATGCTCTTAATGTAACTACCTCCATCGGCGTAAAGCCGTACATATATAAATGCTTAACAAACCATCCAATTGTTCCCCATAGACCGGCTCCAGCAATGATAAGTATAAAAGCTCTGTTCACAGCATCTCTCTCCCATTAACAAAGTTCCCTTTTTAGTATAACAAAAAAGGTACGATGGAAATACATGTATAAGTTTTTCCATAATTGCCAAAAATGATAATGGGAAATTGATAAGAAAGGTAGTTGTTGTACCGTGAGTTGGATCAAAACCGGGCATTTTTCCCCTTTAGGAATTACGGAAGAACATATTTGGTATGGACTCGGATTTCTTAGTGTTTGTATTATTTACCTACTTGTTAATGCACTAATGCTGTGGTTAGTTGCAAATGGCCTGACGAAAATCATCACGTACATTGTCAGTAGTTTAACTACTATTGTGCTTTCTTCATTATTAATCATCTACACGGATGCTTTTCACGCATCTGTCATAAAAATTATTATGCAAAGTATCGCTTTTTTTGGTTTGTTTGTCGTTATTTTATATTTGTTTTTTCAACTGAAACGAAAATTATTGTCTAATTAAACAGGAAAGAAGATTCAACGAAATGTGTCGTCGAACCTTCTGCTGCTTGTTAATTGCGAAATGATTTTTTAGGTGGCCATTCCATTTTACCAAGGGATGATGGGGTGAAATAGGCTGAGTGATGGGCTTGACGAGTAACCGATGGCTGCTTTTTTGGTTTCCAGTCAATGTAGTTATAGATAACTTTTTTAGCATGTGATAGAGGCATCTTTGTTTGCGGATTACGATAATTCTGATTAAGGGAACCTAAATGCGTTAATTTTTTAAAGTCATCCTTTGCTGGAGGGATATGGAAATAGTATTGATCTACTTTTACAAGCAATGTAGAATGTTGGTTGCTGAATTTGGGACGATTGGAAAAATGCAGTCCTATTTTTTCTGCCCGCTTTTCTTTTAGTAATCGGCTGATAGCCTCTTTTTTTATAAAGTACAAATGCTGCGGTTCAGGAGCAGTTTTTGCGTGCCGATTAATCGTATAAAGTGCTCTAGCCAATTCATTTAAATTAATGTTCCGACTCATTTAATAAGCCTCCTTACTTGAGAGGAAAATCTTCTTTAAGCTTAACTGAAAGCTTGTCTCCTTGCAATGATTAGACGTTTTATTCGTTGAGAGTTTCTATTATTTAGTGGTTTTTGAAAACCCCTGGCTATGCCGGGGGTTCTGGAGAGCTTCTAGCGTGGGGTCAAAAAACGCCTCTCTTCATGGTAAGATAAGGTTGGTTTCCCGACCACCAAATCTCGCCATAGAAGGAGGCATGTCCAATGAAGGACAAGAATAGTTTAGCACATACACAGTGGAGATGTAAGTATCATCTTGTATTTGCACCAAAATATAGAAGACAAATTATATATGGAAAATATAAAAAAGTATAGGAGAAATAATAAGAGAACTTTGCGAGAGAAAAAATGTAGAAATACATGAAGCAAATGCTGCTTGTAAAGACCATATTCATATGTTGGTTAGTATCCCACCAAAGTTAAGTGTATCTCAATTTATGGGGTATTTAAAAGGGAAAAGTAGCTTAATGATTTTTGATCGCTAATTTAAAGTATAGATACGGTAATCGCAAATTCTGGTGTCGAGGTTACTTTGTAGATACGGTGGGAAGAAATAAAAATCAAATTCAAGAATATATTCGAAATTAGCTGAGAGAAGACTATATGAGTGATCAGTTAACTTTATTTGAAGAATATGATCCATTCACGGGGAAGAAAAATAAGAAAAAATAAGAGATTCTTTTAGAATCAGCGAGTGAGTGCGGTGCAAGAGGGAGAACTGTTCAGAGGGCCTTTAAGGCCGAGGCCGGTAACAAAGGCTTTCAGCCGCAGAGCAAACCACCGGTTCACACTGGTGGTTTTGATTATGGATGAAAATATGGTCTATCAGATTTGCATTTGGCGGAAAAACTATTAGTAATTTTCAAAGAAAATCGTTATTCTGGTAAAATTCTACGATGGCTTGAAATGAACGAGTTTCACCTATTTTTCTAAAAATCTATGTTATAATAGGATTCGCAATATTAAAAAGATATATATTGATCGTTAGGCCTTTAAGTTAATCGTTTAGTATTTTTTATGAGAATATATCATATAGGAAGGTGCCACATGAGTATTTCACTACGAAATTCGATGAAGCTTGGACGTTTTAGAGAATGCGAAGTTGTAGCTGGCCATGAGGGATTGGATAAGATTATAGAGAATATGACAGTTATGGAAGTTCCCGATATTGTGGATTGGCTCAAAGGAAGAGAATTAATTTTAACATCTTTATATGCGATTAAAGATGATAAAGATGCACAGAATTTGTTGATTCAACAACTCTTCTATGCTGGAGTAACCGCGTTGGCGATAAAACCATTTCATTCTATGGAGGCCATTCCTGATACTATTATAAAAAGTGCTGATAAATTAGGGTTTCCTGTCATACGAATACCAGATCATGTAAGTTATTTGGATATTTTATCACCAGTAATGCAGCATATTTTTGACGAAAAAGTGGTGTTGCAAGAAAATTTGGAACAAGTTACGAGTGTGTTGCAAGAAATCTCTTTAAATTCGCAAGGGGTTGATGTTTTTGCTGAAAGTGTCAGTACAATAACGAGAAATGTTACCACCATTGAAAGTGAGTTTTCGTTTATTCATACACCTGAACCGCAGCAACCTATTGTGCCATTGTCCAAAGAGCAAAAAGATGAACTGATTATAATTAAACGGCCTATTCGTTATAAACGGAAGTATGGAAAAGAGAAAATGTCATGTATTGTTGCTCCAATTATTGTAGATGAGGCTTATTTTGGAAACATTACGAGTTGGGAAGTTAATAATGACCACCTTACTATCGATTTAGCTATTTTAGAAAAAGCTGCTTCTTTATTATCGCTGGAATTTTTACGTTTAAAAGTAAAGTATGATGTCGAACAACAGTATAAAAATGATTTTATGAGGGAATTGTTGTTTAACCCAAGTATAAGTGAAAAAGACCTTGTTGAGTGGGGGGCTAAGTTTCATATATCAGAGGATAAGAATTATGTTTGCATGTTGCTGGAAGAAAACCAAAAAACCCCATCATTTACTGAAGAGAAACTGTTGACAAAGACAGAAGTTAATTCAATTTTGCAGCAAAAATGGCCCACTATTTTGGTGGGTAATATAAGAGATTGGATTTGTATTATTTTAGAGGCTGATAATAATGAGAAGTTACACTCGATATGTGAAGAAGTGATGAATCTAATCGACGATTATAGCAGCCAAAAATCTCCTGTTTGCTTAGGCGTAGGGGAGATTGATGAAGGGCCAGAAGGGATAAAAAGAAGTTTTTTGCAAGCGGAACAAACATTGCAATTAACGAAAACAACTAAGGAAAAAAGAGAAATTATCTATTACGAAGACTTAGGGGTTTTTCGGCTGCTAAGTCCGCTCTTGGGCAGAAGAGAAATATATGAGTTTTATGAGAGTAATATGGATAAGTTAGTACGTGAAGATTCTAAGCAAGAACTTATTAATACATTAAAAACGTACTTTTACTATAATGAATCCTTAAAAGATACTGCCAATGCCTTATATATCCATGTTAATACATTAAAATATCGTATTAAAAGGATTGAAGAAATTACGGGATGTGATTTTAAAAAAACGGAAGAGAAATTGAATTTATTCCTAGGATTTAAAATTTATGAGTTGTTACATTTTAACCGTGAATAATTTTCAGGAATTTTTTCTAATCTTTTTGTTAATCTGCCGTTGATATACATTATTACTTTCTTGATTAAACTCTTTGCTCAAGCCTATCACAGCTTACTTTCCGAAGCCTAAGTAATTAAACCGACCACATTACTTGTAGGAAAAGCTAAAAGAAACAAATGATTTTTGGTTAAAAACCTAAAATGAAAGTGGATTTCTAAATGTTAACATAATTTATGATAAGAATTTTAATTAATGGGAGGGAATATTGCATGAAAAAGTTAAAGGCTGTATTGTTATTGTTTGTTGCTTTAATTTTGCTTTCAGCATGTGGAGGCGATAATGGGTCAGCAAACGACGAAGGATCTGACGAAGGAAAAAGTAACGATGAAAATGAAAGGGTTTCCTTATCAACAGCAGGTACAGGTGGAGCATGGTATCCTGTTGGAGGCGGAATAGCTAACATTGTTAGTGAAAACTCGGATACTTTAAGTGTTTCAGCTGAAGTTTCGAATGGTGGAGTAGAAAATATTCGGTTGATTAATGATGGAACAAGTGAATTTGGATTTGCAAATACAGATATTGTTTATGAAGGTTACCATGGTGAAGGTACGTATGAAGAAGATGGGGAAATGGACATTATGTCTGTAGCTTACCTCTATCCAAGTACTTTCCAGGCTGTTGTATTGAAAGACTCAGGGATAAAATCTTTAAGTGATTTAAAAGGGAAAACTGTAGCGGTTGGACCGCCAGCGTCCTCTTCAGAAATAATGGGATGGGACATATTGGAGGCCTCTGGTATTACTGAAGATGATATTAACGGGCAAACTATTAGCTTTGAAGAAGGTGTGAATGCATTACGTGATGGTAATGTTGACGCGGTATTTGTAATGAGTGCTGCGCCAAACTCTCAAATTATGGAGATTTCAACTACGAAAGATATACAACTATTGCCGGTTGAAGATGATGTGATTAATTCATTAAAAGAGGAAACTCCATATTACGGAAAAACAACTATACCATCTGAAACATACGATGGACAAGAGCAAGATATTGATACGATGTCTATGGGAACTACGATTGTAGTAAATCCGAATGTTTCAGAAAACGCAGTTTATGAATTTACCAAACATATATATGAAAATGTTGATGAAGTTAAAGAGCTACATTCAATTGCTAAAGAAATCAATTTAGAAAATGCAACAAATATGCCAATACCATTCCACCCTGGTGCTAAAAAGTATTACGAAGAACAAGGAATGGATGTTGAATAAAAAATATGCATCAAGAAGAAGCGGCTTTAGTCTATCGATGTAACTAAAGGAGGAATATAGTTTGACTCAATCAATAACAAAGACGGTAAAAGTTCTACTTGTAATAGTTGCTGTGCTATTGGCTATATTCCATCTCTACACCGCTTATTTTGGTACCTTCCCTGGTTTAATACAACGATCCGTACACTGGGGAGGCGTACTGTTAGCTATATTTTTGCTGCCACTTACAAAGCTTGATAAGTTAAGTGGCGGAAAAAATATATTTATAATTATTGGTAGTGTAGTTTTTGTAGCCCTTTCAGCAGTGACAAGCTTATATTTAGTTATTAATTATGAAGATATTCTTGTCAGAATTGGGAGTTATACCTCTGTTGATATGGTATTAGGAATTATTGCAGTAATTTTGTTGCTGGAAGCAACCAGAAGGGCGCTAGGTTGGGCTCTTCCGATTATTACCATATTATTTATTTTATATGCATTTTTGGGGCCATATATACCAGGAATGGCCGGACATAGTGGTATAACCTTTGAACGGTTCTTTACCACAATGTATTTAACTTCAAATGGCATTTATGGTATTGCGCTTGGTGTAGCAGCAACATTTATCTATTTATTTATCTTTTTTGGAAGTATATTAAATCGAACAGGAGCAGGTAACTTTTTTGTTGATGTTGCTTTATCGACAACTGGTAGGGTTAGTGGTGGACCAGCATTATCAGCAGTTTTAGCTAGTGCTCTTATGGGTTCGATTTCGGGAAGCGGTGTTGCAAATGTTGCAACTACAGGTAACTTCACCATACCATTAATGAAGAATACAGGATATAAACCACACTTTGCTGGTGCGGTTGAAGCAATTGCTTCTAATGGGGGTCAAATATTACCTCCCGTTATGGGTGCAGCCGTTTTCTTAATGGCGGAAATATTAGGAATCCCTTATTTGACAATTGCTGTAGCAGCAATCATTCCTGCAATATTATATTTTATTACAACCGGATTCGTCGTTTATTTACAGGCGAAAAAGGAAAACATAAGGCCGTTAGACAAAGAAAATATTCCAAGCTTTAAAAAGACGATGAAACGCGGATTTTATTACTTGATACCGCTAATAGTAATTATATACTTTTTGGCAGCAGGTTTTAGTCCTATGCGAGCAGCGTTTTATGGAATTGTGTCTGTTATAGTGATAGGGTTTGTCAATAAAAAAATCAAATTTAATTTCAAAATATTAAGCGAGGCCTCGTACTCGGCTCTTAAGTCAGCAATAACAGTGAGCTCAGCTTGTGCTTGTGCGGGAATTATCATCGGAGTTGTCTCATTAAGTGGATTAGGATTAAAAATGTCGAGCTTAATTGTATCAATGTCTAATGGGATTGTTTGGATTGCTTTAATTATTACTATGTTAGTATCTATAATAATGGGGATGGGATTACCTACTTCAGCAGCTTATTTAATACTAGCCGTATTGGGTGGCCCTGCTTTGATTGATATGGGAGTAAGCCCAATAGCTGCCCACCTATTCATCTTATATTTTGGCTGCCTTTCAACAATAACTCCACCTGTCGCGCTTTCATCATTTGCTGCAGCAGGAATTGCTGGGTCACATCCTATGCGAACTGGTGTGGAGTCGTTCAGACTGGCAATTGTTGCATTCATAATTCCATATATGTTTGTATATGGGCCGGCACTTCTTATGGATGGCGTTTGGTATGATATAGTAATTAAAACAATAATAGCCATCATTGGGTGTTTCTTTATTGCGACTACAGTAATTGGATGGTTAGGTGGAAAACTGCATTTTATATTAAGAATTATTATATTTGGAATCGCAATCTCACTACTACATCCAAGTTATATTACAAGTTTGACTGGTATAGGATTATTAACGGTGATATTAGTTTTAAATAAATATATCTTTAATAATAGAGATACTTTAAATTCAATAACTAACACAAAAGCTAATATAAAATAATTGGAGGAATAAAATTGACAGCATTTCATGATTTAAGAACTTACCTAGATTACTTGAGAAAAAAGGACGACTTACTTGAAATAAACGATGAAATTTCTACTAAGTATGAAATAGTGGCTCTGACTAGACAATCTTCAGATATTGAAGGACCAGCTCTTTTGTTTAATAATGTAAAGGGATATGATTACCCAGTTCTAAGCGGTTTATTCGGGGCAGAAAGACGTGTTTCCGAAGCGTTTGGAGTGAGTACGTCCGAATTCCATAATTTTTATGTCGAAAACGAACGGAAAGTTATCAAGCCAACATTAGTTGAAGATGCCCCCTGTCAAGAAATTGTTTTAAAAGGTGATGACATTGACCTAACGAAGCTTCCTATTCTCACACATTATGAGCGTGACGGCGGTGCCTATGTTACAGCGGGCCTTCAAATGTCAAAGAATCCGGATACCGGTGAGAGAAACGTATCTATACATAGAATGTTGTTGCTTGGAAAAGACAAGCTAACAGTATATGCACCTCCCGGGAGACATTTAGGAAGAATTATTCAAAGAAACGAAGATAATGGTGAAGGAACAGAAATTGTTACAGCAATTGGAAATGCACCCGCACTTTCCATTGCTTCCCAAGCAAGGGTGCCTATGGGATATGATGAAATCGATGTAGCTGGTGGGCTGTTGGGAGAATCAGTACCAATGACCAAGTGCGTTAGCCTTGATCAGGAGGTGCCTGCATATACGGAAATTGTAATTGAAGGTAAAACTATCCCACATGAAAGAGCCATGGATGGCCCATTCGGTGAATATCCTGGTACGTACAGTAGAGCCGCTGAGGCTCCAGTACTGCAGGTAACAGCTATTACAATGAGAAAAAAACCTTTTTACACAAACGCTTTAACTGGTATGCCTATGACCGAAAACCATTGGATGATGAAACCGGCTGTTCAAGCCCTAGCATTTGAAGAGGCTTACAAAATTTGTCCAGAAGTCGTTGATCTTAATGTTACAAATGGCGGAACGACAAGGCACCATATTATCGTGTCAATTAAAAAGAGGCATGAGTCGGAAGCACGGAATTTAATTGCGGGACTGTTAGCTGGTCCAATTGGTGTTAAACTTGTTGTCGTAGTTGACGAAGACATTGATGTTCATGACACAGAAATGGTTGAATGGGCGGTTAATAACCGATTTCAAGCAGGTAAAGACCTAGTGGTTATACCAAATCTATACAGTCCTACACTTGACCCTTCTGCCCCTGCTCATAGAGCAAGTGATAAAATGGGAATGGATGCTACAGCGCCATATGGAAAATTGGATGATTTTAAAGCTGCGTATACACCAGGCATTGAAAACATTCGTTTAGAAGACTATATGAAAAAGTAATTTAAGCTTTGACTTACTAACGTATTAAGTTGTTACGGGTGCAAAACAACACATTAAATCAGCATTATTAGTATTATAGTTGTTTTGCACCTTTATTTAGATTAGTTATTATTAAATAAATTAGGGACAACAAGAATTATGGAGGGGTACCATGAAGGTAGTAGTTGGAATAACTGGGGCATCGGGTGCAATATATGGTATTAGAGTATTGGAAGCTTTTAGAGAACTTGAAGTGGAAACACATTTAATCGTAAGTGAATGGTCCCAAAAAACGATTGCTATTGAAACAAACTATAATATGTCGGAACTAAAAGAATTAGCAACTCATTATTATTCTTCAAATAACTTAGCGGCACTTATTTCAAGCGGTTCTTTTATTACCGACGGAATGATTATTGCCCCATGCAGTATGAAAACATTGGCAGCTGTTAGTCACGGCTACTCTGACAACTTAATTGCTAGGGCGGCAGATGTAATACTTAAAGAACGCCGTAAATTAATTTTAATACCAAGAGAGGCGCCTCTTAATCAAATCCATTTAGAAAACATGCTTAAATTAAATAAAATGGGTGCTACTATATTACCGCCAATGCCACAATTTTATAATAAACCCAAAACTATTGATGACATTGTCAATCATACTGTCTCCAGAGCATTAGATCAGCTTTCTATAGATAATAACTTAACGAGAAGATGGTTGGAATCAAAATAAATATTAAATCGTATTAATTGAGTAAATTCATTTATGTAGTAAGTAAATTATCTGTATAAAGGTAGGTATAAAATGCTTATTTTAAATCAAGAACAAGTAAAAAAATTAATCACTATGAAAGAAGCCATTGAAATAAACGAAGATGTATACATATCATTTTCGACCGGGGAATCTACGGTACCTTTACGTACAAACATGGAATTGGATACAACGGAACATTTCTCATTAATCATGCCTAGCTTCTTGAATGATATGGATGGATTGGGAGTTAAGGTCGTAACGATATACCCAGAAAATGTCGAAAAAGGAATTCCTGCAACTCAAGCAGTAGTTATGTTATTCGATACAACAAATGGTGTTCCTATCGCATTAATGGATGGAACATTTATTACAGGATTACGTACAGGTTCCGGAACAGGTGTGGCGACGGATCATTTAGCTCATAAAAATGCTTCAACGCTAGCTATAATCGGAACTGGCGGAATGGCACCTGGCCAATTAGAAGCCGTGGAAGCTGTAAGAGATATTACAACAGTTTATGTTTATAACCGAACAAAGGAAAAAGCAGAAAACTTTATTAGTGACATGCAAGTGCAATTTCCTAGCTTAGAATTTGTATTAAAATCTACCCCAAAAGATGCGCTTGCAGATGCGGATATTGTAGTGACAACGACAGCAACGGATAAACCAATTGTAAAATACGAATGGCTGAAAAGCGGCGCGCATGTAAATGCGATTGGTGGTTTTAATAAATATATACAGGAAGTGGATGAAGAACTGATGGAAAAGGCCTCTGTAAGAACAGTTGATGGAATTGATGCAACATTGGTTACAGGAGACCTCTCTATCCCAATAGAAAAAAATGTTATTAGTAAAGAAGACTTGGTGGAGATCGGCACATTTATCCACGAAGATATGAATGCAAGAAACAATGATTCTGATATTACCTTTTTTAAATCTGTCGGCTTATCAAGTCAAGATATAGCGGTTGCTGTTAAAATTTACCGGAAAGCCAAGGAAAAAGGAATCGGCCAGGAAGTAAAACTATAAGGAGGAATATGAAATGTATGGCTGGAGAGCTCGTGTAGGGCTAATTTTACCAATGGATAACGCGGTGATGGAACCGGAATTGAATAAAATTGAAGATCTAGATGGTATAGAATTTTACGGTTCAAGATTAAACACTAACAAAAGAGAAAATATGCCGGAGAATGGCATACAGTTATCAAAGGTTTTTAATGAATTAGGAACGGATATTATTGTTTATTCATGTGCGGAAACAGCCTTCCTTAAAGGGGTAGATGGCAATAAATATATTGCAGACCAAATTACGAAATTGACGAATCAACCCGCTATTTCCGCAATGTCATCGAAGATTGAAGCATTAAATCACTTAAATATAAAAAACATCGCTCTTGTTACCCCTTATACAGACGAAAGAACAAAAGTCATGCTTGATTTCTTTGAAAGAATGGGAATAACGGTCAGTGGTTCGGAAAGTAAGGATTTTGTTCAATTTTCCGAAGACAAGCGGGAATGGTATGAATGTAATGTTCAACCACCCCATACAGCCTATCAAATGGCTATGAAAGCGAATACGGCTGAAGCTGAAGCAATCGTAATTAGTGCAACGAATTTTAGAACATTTGAAATCATCAAACAATTGGAGGAAGATACGGGTAAACCAGTAATAACTACAAATCAGGCCATACTATGGTCAGTAATCAACAAATTAAGTCTCGGTGTAAGACTTGATGATTATGGTAAACTTCTTGCTAATATTTAGGAGGACTTGTTATGGGCAAACTTAAAGGAAAAGTTGCATTAGTTACTGGTGCAAGTAAAGGATTAGGAAAGGGAATTGCCATTGGCTTAGCAAAAGAGGGGGCAACGATCCTTATAAACTACAATTCGAGTAAACAGCATGCAGAAGAAGTTTTGCAAGAAATTGAATCATTTGGTGGTAAGGGAATCATTCATCAGGCGAATACCCGTAATAAAGATGAAGTGAATTTAATGGTTCATACAGCCATAAATCAACTTGGAAAAATCGATATTTTAGTAAATAATGCTGGCGTAATGTACAACACCCCATTCCTTGATATTGAAGAATCAGAATGGGATAAGTTGATGGAAACAAACGTTAAAGGCTACTTTTTATGTGGGCAAGTCGTTGCTAAAGAAATGTCGAAACAAAATAGTGGTAAAATTATCAATATATCTTCGACGAGACAAGTTCAGTCTTGGCCTGGAAATGCTCATTACTGTGCATCCAAAGGTGCTATTTACATGCTGACAAGAGTTATGGCACTGGAGCTTGGCCCATACGGAATTCATGTAAACAGTATTGCACCGGGTACGATTGAAACGGACTTAAATAGGGAGACATTAAGTGATGAATCGTTTAGGAAAGAAAGGTTAGATCGTATTCCTCTGCGCAAACTTGGGAAACCGGATGATCTTGTAGGAGCAGCAGTATTACTTGCTTCCGGTGAAAGTGATTTTATAAATGGTGCTTCGTTGATGTTAGATGGTGGGCAAACTATTTGGTGATTTTTATATCATTTATATTTACCCCGCCTTATAAAACCCATGGATGTTAAATATCCATGGGTTTTATTTAATTTAATTGAAGATATGTTAATGGATAAGTGACTGCTTTATTTATTTAAAAGTTCTTGAGAAGTCTTGTTATAAATTAAATAGGAATAGATTTAATTATTGTTTATATGGACTGTAAAACAAATAATTTATTGTTTTGGTGGACAAACGAAAAAGGTCAAAATCCGGTTTATACTTAAAGGAGAGAATAGAAGTTAGGGGGGACATCGGTGAACAAACAACGCTTTGAACAAACATTAAATAACATCAATCAATATGGTCTTTCCAACGATGGATTAAACCGATTAGCCTACACGGATCAAGAACAACAGGCAAAATCGCATTTAATTTCACTTTTTGAAAAAGAAAGTATGACCGTACGAACGGATGCAGCTGGAAATCTTATAGCACAGCGTGAAGGAACGGAGCCGACATCACCAGTCGTGGCATGTGGTTCACATATTGATACCGTTTATAATGCCGGTAATTATGATGGAACAGTTGGCGTTATAGCAGGGTTGGAGGTCATTCGCAGTTTGAATGAGCAAAATATAAAAACAAAGCATCCTATTGAATTAATTGTATTTGCCTGTGAGGAATCAGCTCGTTTTGGGGTTTCTACAATTGGCAGCAAGGCTATGGCTGGACTGATTGGTAAAAATAACTTATTAGATTTAAAAGATAAGGACGGAATAACTTTATCAGAAGCATTCAAGTCTTGTTCACTAGATATAAATGAAATCGAACAAGCTAAAAGAAATGAAGCTGACTTAAAAGCTTTTTATGAAGTTCATATTGAACAGGGCCCCGTACTGGAAAATAAACAGAAAGATATAGGTATCGTCACCGGCATTGCAGCACCAACACGATTTAATATTGAAATTGAAGGTATTGCTTCTCATTCAGGTTCAACTCCAATGAACTTAAGAAAAGATTCCTTTTCTGCTGCCGCCGAAATAGCCATAGCTTTAGAAAATATCGCTAATTCGGAAGCCGATAACGGTACAGTCGCTACGATTGGGGATTGTGTTATTTCTCCTGGAGCCATGAATATCATACCTGGTAAAACAGAAATAAAGGTTGATATCCGAAGTATTTCAAAAAGCTCCAAAGAAAAAACGGTGCACCTCCTTTTCGAAACCGTTCAAGAACTGGAACAAGAAAGAGGTCTTACAATAGACGTTACACAACTTAGCGATGAGTCACCTGTTTATATGGATTCTAAAATTATTAGTTCGTTGGAAGAAACTTGCAAACGACTTGGACTTGAATATGAAAGAATGCCTAGTGGCGCAGGACACGATGTGATGAATATGGCAGCTTTATGTCCATCGGGTTTAATTTTTATCCCTTCAAAAAATGGATTAAGCCATAATCCTGAAGAATTCACTTCCATTAATGAAATTGAGAAAGGTGTCATTTTATTAAGGGAAGAAATCTTAAAACAAGCGTGTCCATTATAAATGAGATATGACTGGAGTGTATCTGTATGAATATGGAAAAACTAAAAGTGATTTCAAATCTCCAAGTGAACGATCGCTATTGGCATATGATCGTGGATGCTTCAGGCATGGAGAAAGAAATTAAACCGGGGCAATTTTTTAATATTAAATGTGCGAATGAATCATTTCCCTTTTTACGGAGACCCTTTAGTATCTATCGCATTAACAATGTTAATGATACGATTGAATTTTTATATTTAGTGAAAGGGTTAGGCACAGAAAGGTTAACGGATATAAATGCCGACGAAACTATTGATGTCTTCGGGCCACTTGGCCAAGGATTTACGATAAAAAATGAATGGGATACGATATTACTTTTAGCTAGAGGGGTGGGTGTCGCAACGTTAGCGGCAGTCGCCCAAGAGGCTGTTGCTAGAAACATCAATTGTGTAGCAATACTAAGTGCCCGAAGCAACAATGATTTATTAGCAGCGGTAACGTTGCAAAGTTTCGGTGCGGATGTCTATAAAGTAACGGAAGAAGACGGAACAAGCCATGTAAGAAACGTTGAACAATTAATGGAAAATATTTTTGCCGATCATGATATTAAAGCCGGTTTTACATGCGGTTCCAAACGGCTATCCAAATTAATGCAAAGAATGACACGTGAAAAACAAATTCCTGCTCAAATTGCTTTGGAAGAGCATATGGGGTGTGCCATGGGTGTATGTTATGCATGTGTGTGTGATATTTACACAGAAGGATCTATTGAATCGGTTCGTGTTTGTAAAGAGGGGCCAGTATTTGATCTGGCTAAGGTGGTGTTGGCCTGATGAATAATATCGACTTATCAGTAAAAATAGGAAATTTACAGCTGAAAAACCCGGTTATGCCAGCTTCAGGTGCTTTCGGTCATGAAATGGAAAATTTATTTGACTTTAATCAGCTAGGAGCAGTAGTCCCCAAAAGTATTACTAAATATCCTCGTGGGGGTAATGACACACCTAGAGTTTGTGAAGTAAACAGCGGTATGATTAACTCCATCGGGATACAAAGTAAAGGACTTATTTATTTTCTGGATCATATTGTACCAGCTTATAAACATTATGGAACACCTTTAATAGCAAGTGTTTCTGCAGATTCTATCGATGAATTCGCTGAAATGTCGGAGATTATCGGTAATACAAAAGGGGTGTCCGGTATTGAGTTAAATATCTCCTGTCCCAATCTTAAGGACGATGGGAAAGCTTTTGGTATGGATTCGGATATTTCATTTGAATTAATTAAAAAAGTTAAAACAGTAACTAACCAACCTATTATCACGAAATTGACACCGAACGTTACAAGTATTCAGGAAATAGCAATTGCTTGTGAAGAGGCTGGGACAGATGGATTGAATGTTGCAAATACCGTCTTGGCCATGGCGGTTGATATTAACACACGTAAGCCTAAAATCGGAAACGGAATGGGTGGTATATCGGGACCTGCCATAAAGCCAATCATTGTTAGAATGGTTTATCAAGTACATCAAGTTTGTTCCGTTCCTATTATTGGATGTGGTGGTGTCATGAATGCTGAAGATGCGATTGAAATGGTCTTGGCAGGGGCTACTGCCGTTCAGGTTGGGACAGCCAATTTTATTAATCCGATGTCCATGATCGACATTTTGGACGGAATTAAAGACTATATGTCTACATATAACCTAACAAATATAAATGAATTGATTGGAAAGGTTGAAGTACCTACATGAAATGGACTAAGTAAAAAAGAGAGGCTGAATGTAATGAATTGGGATCATATTATTAAGAATGGAAAAATCGTAACCTCATCATCCATATATGAGGCAGATGTTTTTATAAAAAATGGGAAAATAGCTTCTATTTCAAAAGAAGAACCAACCGAAAATGCAAAAGAAATAACGGATGCTACCGGCCTTTATGTTTTGCCGGGTTTAATTGATACACATGTCCACTCCCGTGATGGAGGAGCTACACATAAAGAAGATTTTTTTCATTCGACGCAAGCGGCCGCTGCTGGCGGGATAACGACGATCTTTGAAATGCCAAACACAAGCCCAACAGTTAATAATGTAGCAAACTTTCATAAACAAGTGGAAAATTTAAGCAAAAAAGCACATGTTAATTTCGGACTATGGGGAATTTGTTTAGGTGATTTAAATACAAAAGATCTTCAAGCGTTACATCAAGCAGGCGTCATTGGGTTTAAATATTTTTGGGGTTATGCGGTAAACAGGCACACATTTCAATTGCAATATAATTATTCAGATGATATGGAAGATGTCATTCCGCCATTTGATGATGGGGAAATATTTGATATATTCAAGGAGATTGCGAAAACGGGTAAAATGTTGGCGATTCACGCAGAAGACAATGAACTTATTAATCATATATCCAAACAACTTGGAGATTCCGCCAACGATGATTACGATACCTTTTTGCAAACGAGGCCTAATTTGGCGGAAGAACTAACGATTCAAACGGCAATATCCATGGCTAAAGCAACAGGTGTTCACTTACACATTTTACATGTAAGTACAGCAGAAGGAATCGATTTAATTAAGGAAGCCCAAAACAAGGGGTATCCAATCACTGCGGAAACATGTCCCCATTATTTGTTTTTGACAAATGAGGATTATAAAAGAATCGGCCCGGAAATGAAAATATATCCTCTTGTAAAATATGAAAAAGATCAACAGCGTATTTGGGAAGGTGTCATGGATGGAACGATTTCCTTTGTTTGTTCTGATCATGCGCCACATACCGAGGAGGAAAAAAAGGGGAAGCTTACTTCAATCCCAGCTGGTATGTGTGGGGTGGAAACATTGGCTCCTCTTATGATAAATGAAGTGTCCAAGGGAAGACTTACTTTGGAACAAATTGCTTCACTCCTATCCGAAAACCCAGCGAAACAATTTGATGTTTTTCCAAAAAAGGGTATTATTCAAGTTGGCTCCGATGCTGATTTAACAATTGTCGATATGCAAAAAGAGGCTGTTATTAAAAGGAAAAACCTTCACAGTAAAAGTAAGGTGACTGCTTATGATGGTTTTAACGTAAAGGGATGGCCTGTCCAGACAATTGTAAATGGCATAACAGTAATGAAGGATGGAAATATTATAAAAGGCCCATTGGGTAATTTAGTTATCCCAATAGATTAAAGGAGAAAAACCTACAGCAAATAAAATGAATAGAACTATATCAATCGGGGGTAATAAATGATGCCTGATAATGTAAGGGTCGAAAACGACTTTTTAGGAAAAAAAGAAGTGCCAAAAAATGCACATTATGGTATCCAAACATTACGTGCGGTGGAAAATTTCCCTATTACTGGCTATCGAATTCATTCAGAATTAATAAAATCTATAGCAAGGGTTAAAAAGGCTGCAGCGATTGCTAATTTTGAAACTGGGCGACTACCTGGCCAATTGCAAAGAGCAATTATCCAGGCAGCAGATGAAATTATAGAAGGTGTATGGCATGAAAATTTTATCGTTGACCCAATACAAGGGGGAGCTGGTACTTCAATCAATATGAATGCGAATGAAGTAATTGCTAATCGGGCATTAGAAATACTTGGTAAAGAAAAAGGAGATTATGCTTTTTTAAGTCCGAATACACATGTTAATATGGCACAATCAACGAATGATGTTTTTCCAACGGCTATACACATTGCAATTCTTACACTTTTGGAACAATTGTTATCCAGTATGAAAAAAATGCATCGTGCATTTAAAGAAAAAGCACTGGAATTTGACCACATAGTTAAAATGGGGCGTACACATCTTCAAGATGCTGTTCCAATTCGGCTTGGCCAGGAGTTTGAAGCTTATAGTCGGGTTATCCAACGGGATATTAACCGAATCACTCGATCACGCCAACATTTGTTTGAAGTTAACATGGGTGCGACAGCTGTAGGAACAGGATTAAATGCAGATTCTAACTATGTATCCTCGGTTGTCGGTCATTTGCGGAAAATAAGTGGGTACCCGTTATATACAGCGGAAAATTTGGTAGATGCAACTCAAAATACAGATGCATATACAGAAATATCAGCATCGCTAAAAGTATGTATGATGAATATGTCCAAAATAGCAAATGATATACGATTAATGGCATCTGGACCACGTTCGGGTTTAAATGAATTAAACTTACCATCCAGACAGCCAGGTTCTTCGATGATGCCGGGTAAGGTTAATCCGGTAATGCCAGAAGTTATAAATCAAATTGCTTTTCAAGTTATTGGTAATGATAATACGATAGGTTTAGCTTCTGAAGCTGGACAATTAGAATTAAATGTCATGGAACCCGTCCTCGTATTTAATCTCATTCAATCAATTAGTATTATGAATAATGGCTTTTGTTCGTTTACTGATTTTTGTGTAACGGGATTAAGTGCAAATGAAAAGCAAATGCAAGAATATGTTGAAGCAAGTATTGGTACTATTACCGCTATTAATCCACATATTGGTTATGAACTTGCAACAACTATTGCAAGAGAAGCGATCATAACAGGAAAATCAATTCGCGAGCTTTGCATCCAATATGAAGTCTTATCTGAAGAAAAATTAAATCATGTTTTAAACCCATATGAAATGACTAACCCTGGAATATCTGGTGCTATCTTAGTGGAGTAATAAATATGAATTGTTTTGGAATCAACATAATAATAACTTTTTTGATTGCGGCCTCCTCTATACTTTAAATAATGTTTAAGATAGGAGTACCTTAAACACCTACTTATATAATCACATTTATATAAGTAGGTGTTTAATTGAAGATTCATCCAGTAAGATTTGTTAAATTAAATTCCTTTTTTAACTCCTCAAAATCTAGATCCAGTTTCTGACATAGTGTTTCTACTTCTCCAAAAAAATCAAAGCCTCTTTCAACCGGTTGATCTCTATTTTCATAGTAAAAAGTAAGCAGTTCGTACAACTCAGCAAAAGCTTTAACTCTTTCTTGCTTATTCATGTGAGCACTCCTTTTTAATTTCAGACAATTTCAATTACTTTTCTTTATATCATGATCCTTACGTACAAACTAAATAACGTAATAAAAAATCGAAAAGTAATGGCAAGCTGAGCCGGCAATGACGAAAATGTGCCATATAACATGGTGATAAGGTATGGCTCTAAGAATATAAAACAGTGCCCCGCCTGTATAAAATATACCACCAATAATTAATAGTAAAATCCCATTTTCATGCATAGATGCCGTTAAAGGGGACCAGACTGTAACAATTAGCCACCCCATTAATACATAAATGATTGTAGATAAAATTAAAAACCGTTGCACAAAAAACACTTTAAAAACGACACCAATAAGCGCGATCCCCCATACAATGCATAAAAGGATCCAACCAACATTTTCTCTCAGATGGACAAGTAAAAAAGGGGTATACGTCCCCGCTATAAATAAATAAATGGATGCGTGATCAACAATTTGAAATATGTCTTTCCATTTACCCTTAGGAAGGCTATGAACAACTGTTGATGCAATATACATTAGTAACATCGTTGCACCAAAGATAGTTACAGACACGATTTGCCAGCTATTTCCACTTGCGGATGAGTAAAGAATAAGCAGGATCAATCCGGCAATGCTTAAAATCGCACCAATTCCATGTGTAATCGCATGGACAATTTCTTCCTTTTTGCTAAAAATATGGATGCCCATCCACACACCTCACTATTTTAATGATATACGTATTGTACACTTTATAAGGATGATAATACAACTAAACATCCTGGATAATTATAAGAACAAAGCGAATACATACTGTAAAATTTTTCAAAATAAAATTGTAAAATATGTTACTTGACCTTTAGTTGTGGTAAACTAGAGTTGTGTGCTTCCGATAAATTATTCCTGTTTTTAAGGGATGAACTCCGTAATTAAATACGAAAGAATTCATAAAGGAGCGCTTTCATATGAATAAAATAAAAGAAGGTAATGACTTAAAGAATATTATTGTTGAGGATATGATGATACCTGCTGAAAAAGTAGCCCATGTACAATTGAATAATCCGTTAGAGCATGCATTACTCGTACTGATCAAGTCCGGGTACTCTGCAGTACCTGTATTGGACTCTTCTTATAAGCTAGTAGGGGCAATTGGAAAAACTGTAATTTTGGATCAGATTTTAGGATTGGAAAGGTATGAGGTAGAGAAACTTTCCGATATGAAAGTACATGAAGTAATGACAGCTGATATGCCAA
Organism: Virgibacillus sp. W0181; assembly: GCF_051846915.1. NCBI lineage: Bacteria > Bacillati > Bacillota > Bacilli > Caryophanales > Bacillaceae > Virgibacillus > Virgibacillus sp. W0181. The sequence continues at coordinate 9,007 of NZ_JBPYCR010000033.1, read as the reverse complement.
GTGTAACAAAAGAAGCCAGTTTTATTGAAGGACTGAAGTCGGTAATTGATGAACCGTTTATTTGTGTTGTAGATAAAGACGGTTATTTTGATGGTATATTAACAAGACGCGCGATTTTAAAATTAGTAAAGCGTAATTATTATAATTTGGAAAAGTAATATAAAGATTAATTTTAAGTATGTCTGAAACTGGTCGATGACGCCATAACGTATAGCATCATCGATTTTGTTATGAAAATGGGCAACTGATTACGGACTTCTATCCTTTTTATCAGCATATCTTTAGAGTGCAAGACCGTTATTTCACAGTTGCTGAAGAGTAGATTAAAGTAACGATTTTGTTTGATAGAGCATATCGCTGGTAAGAGGTATGTTTACTCTATCAAAATACAGTCGCTGCTTTTCACTTGCGTTTTTGGTTGTGCATTTTTGTAAGTGATCGGCACTACTTTAAGAGCTTGCAGTAAATGAGAATGTAATTGTTCACCGAGTGTTCGTATTAGTCTAACGAACCTAGTAAATATCAAGAATATCAAGCTCATTTATATTGATTATTAATTAACATTGACTAAAATGAAGAAGTTGTCTATAATCTAATATGGGAACAAAATATTACTACACTTACTTGGAGGTATTATAGATGGTAGAAAGAATGGTAGGCAAACAAGCACCACGTTTTGAAATGGATGCAGTAATGCCAAATAAGGAATTTGGAAAAGTGAGCTTGGAAGAAAATATTAAAAATAACAAATGGACAGTACTTTTCTTCTATCCAATGGACTTTACTTTTGTTTGTCCAACGGAAATCACAGCAATGTCTGACCGTTACGATGAGTTCCAAGAGTTGAAAGCAGAAGTAATTGGTCTTTCTACAGATACAATTCATACCCATAAAGCATGGATTAACACGCCAAGAGAGGACAACGGATTAGGTGATTTAAAGTATCCACTCGCGGCAGACACAAATCATGCGGTGTCAAAAGATTATGGTGTACTAATTGAAGAAGAAGGTATCGCACTCCGCGGGTTATTTATCATTAATCCGGAAGGCGAATTACAGTATCAGACAGTGTTTCATAATGATATCGGCCGTGATGTTGATGAGACATTGCGTGTACTACAAGCCCTGCAAACAGGTGGTTTGTGCCCGGTGAACTGGAAGCCTGGACAAAAAACATTATAATATGTGAATGAAAAATGAACTGACGAGTAACAAGCGACTGCTTGAATACTCGTCAGTTTTTTATACTAATTGAGAAATACGAATATTCTTTTTGAAATAATTATGATCTACTAAGATAGAAAGTTTCTAAGCTTACTCACCTAATTATATGACAAGTAGTTGTGCATTATTTGGACTTGCAAGGAATATGCAGGTTTTCACCATTTGCTAGCAAGTAGGTTTTTAATGAATTTTGATATTTTTCTTCAATATAACTTTGTTCGAATAAAAAGGAATGTGATAGACTAATGAAGTACATATACTATAGTTTGATGGAGGAAAAGAGTAATGAAGCGTGAATATGCAGTAATCGGTTTAGGCCGATTCGGTGGAAGTATTTGTAAAGAATTAAGCGTAGAAGGGATGCCAGTCCTCGCAATAGATAATGATCCTCAAAAAGTAAATGAATATAAAAACATAGCTTCACACGCAGTAATTGCTGATTCAACGGATGAAGCAGCATTAAAAGAATTGGGCATAAAAAATATTGATCATGTCATTATTGCGATTGGAGATAATATTCAGGCAAGTATATTGACTACGGTTATTTTAACCGATTTCGGTATAAAACGAATTACAGTCAAAGCGCAAAATGATTATCATGAAAAAATATTGAATAAAATTGGTGCAGATCATGTTGTACATCCTGAAAGGGATATGGGAAAACGAATTGCCCATAGTCTTATTTCAAGTAATATTTTGGATTACTTGGAATTATCGGATGATCATAGTATTGTTGAAGTGAAAGCAGGAAAAAAAATGGTTGGTAAAACATTGATTGATCTCGATATTCGAGCAAATTATGGATGTAACGTAGTAGCAATCAAAAGTAATAAAGATATTAATGTCTCTCCAAGTGCTGACTATTCTTTAAAGGATGATGATATTTTAATTGTAATTGGAGCAGATAAGGATATTTCCAAATTTGAAAAGCATTTAGTTATTGATGACTAATTAGAAACAAAAGAGACGACGATTCTTAATGAAGAACCGTCGTCTCTTTATAAATTAACATCGTAACTCCTGCATTTAGATGGAGCGATAGCAGAGATGTTACTATATTATATTTCCATAATAATTGGCATAACCATAGGTCTTCGTTTCGTTTTTTCATAAAGAAATGGTGCAAGGATATCTGTAATTTCATTTTTGATTTCAGACCATTGAGACGTCCTGCGTTCCATTACCTTATCTAAGTGAGCGGAAACGAGTTTTTGTGCTTCTTTTATCAAGTCTCCTGATTCACGCATATACACGAACCCACGGGAAATAATATCCGGTCCCGCTGCAATCTTAAATTCCTTCATATTTATACTGACTACAACAATCACAAGGCCTTCTTCGGAAAGAATTCTGCGATCTCTCAATACGATATTACCTATATCGCCAATACCGCTTCCGTCTACATAAACAGATCCTGAAGGAATTTTACCAGCAACAGATGCTCGGTCTTTACCTAATGCTAGTACATCACCGTTATCCATAATGAATGAATGATCAAAAGGTACTCCACAAGCTTGAGCGAGTTTTGTATGTTCTTTTAACATTCGATGTTCCCCATGAATTGGCATGAAAAATTTCGGTGCCATAAGTCTTAACATCAACTTTTGTTCTTCTTGACTGCCGTGGCCGGAAGTATGAATGTTGCTTAATGGGCCATGGATTACATCGGCACCTGCACGGGTAAGTTGGTTAATTGTTCTACTGACACTAACGTTGTTTCCAGGGATTGGAGAAGATGAAAACACAACAGTGTCTCCTGGGTGCACCTGAATCTGGCGATGTGTACCATTCGCGATTCGGGATAATGCTGCCATCGGTTCTCCTTGTGATCCTGTACATAAAATGGTCACTTCATGTGCAGGTAAACGATTTATTTGATTTGTCTCAATAAAAGTGTTTTTTGGAGCGTTGATATACCCTAATTCTTGACCGATTCGAATGGAAGATTCCATACTGCGACCAAACACGGCCACTTTACGGTTGTGTTTCACAGCGGATTCTACTACTTGTTGCAAACGATAGATATTCGATGCAAAAGTGGCAAAAATTAATCGTCCATCGACATTACCAAAGATATCGTTAATGTTGCCCCCGACCACTTGTTCCGACATTGTAAAACCTGGAACTTCACTATTTGTACTATCTGAGAGCAGACAAAGCACGCCTTCTTTGCCAATCTCAGCCATTGTTGTCAAATCGGCTGGCTCTCCTACAGGTGTAAAGTCAAATTTAAAATCACCTGTATGCACGATATTTCCCGGCGGCGTTTTTACAACAACTCCATACGCATCGGGAATACTATGTGTTACACGAAAGAAACTTACGGCTGTTTTACGGAATTTAATGACATCATCTTCTTGAATTACATTTAACTTAGCATTTCTTAATAATCCATGTTCATCTAACTTGTTTCTAATTAATCCGATCGCCAGTTTTCCGGCATAAATTGGTACATTTACTTCACGCAACAAATAAGGGATACCGCCAATGTGATCCTCATGACCGTGCGTAATAAATAATCCTTTAATTTTCTCTTGATTTTGCACGAGGTACGTATAGTCAGGAATTACATAATCGATTCCCAGAAGTTCGTCTTCCGGGAATTTTATTCCTGCGTCTATTAAAATAATTTCGTCCTGAAATTGAATACCATACGTATTTTTACCAATTTCAGTAAGACCGCCTAGTGCAAAAACGGCTGTTTGATCATTTTTTACAAATTTCATTTTTACACATTCTCCAAAACAAAATTGGCGGATTGTTTTTCATATTGTAAATGTGACTCATCCAATTGCTGGATTAGCTCAATATTATAATTGCGATCGATTAGTTTTTTGCGAACTTCCCGTTTCGAACCAGCTTCGACATACAAGCTCTTTGTCCGTTCTCTTACTGGAGCTTCGTCCGGCAGTTCTTGATAAAGTACTTTAAAAATCATAACATCTCTCCTATTTCATCTATTCAATTTATGCAGCAGTATGTTCATGGGTATAGTTAGTTCCACAAAAACATACTGTGTTTAAGGTAAAATTGAATGATGTCCATTCCGCTTCCGTAGCAAGTTTCGTTCATTTATAGTACAGTGATAGTTGTGTGATTGGGTCAAAAGTTAGTAATGGTAGTCCTATTTATTAGGTGTGGGTACACGTTCTCTGCCTAAAAAATCCTTCCAGCGCTTCTTGAGCTTTTCTTTTAGGCGTTTTAACATGTGGGTACACAGCTCCTTTCACATATTCAAGAAAAGCATAAAACGTTCTACCGACCAATCCCTCTTAAATACAGTATAATATGGTTTGAGAAATATTGAAATGAATAACCTTTATTTTCTTGTAAATATTTAATCGTTGCTTTGGATAAATATGAATTTACAATCGAAACAGTTTTTTTACCGAGCTTGTTGAACAACATTTATATGGATATTTTTTGCAGGAAACTTTATATTATACGCCGTTTAGCAAAGAGAATAAAAAGGGGGCAATGCATAATGGGGAAACAAATTGTTTTTTTTGATATTGACGGAACAATCTATGATGAAGATAAACAGATTCCGCTATCAACAGAAAAAGCAATAAAAACTTTACAGGGAAATGGTATATATGTAGTTATTGCTACAGGACGTCCTACATTTATGTTTGAAGGTTTACGAAAAAGGTTAGGGATCGATTCATATATCAGTTATACCGGGCAACAAGTAGTATTTGAAGGGGAAACATTATATGAAAAACCGTTATGTAAACATGGATTTGAAAAATTGTATAAAGAATCGGTTGCCGGGAATTATCCGATGATTTTAATGAGTGATATGGAAATGAAAGCGACTGTGGCAGAGGCTCCATTGGTAATAAATACACTGGATCGATTGAAGTACCGTTATCCAGAAGTAGATCTGGATTTTTATAATCGGCAGCGGATTTTTCAGGCGTTATTATTTTCTGAAGGGGGAAATGTAGAAAGATGGCAGGAAAATCATGACGCATTTCATTTTATCCATTGGGGGAATGGTACGTTAGACGTTTTGCCTAAGGGTGGTTCTAAAGCTATAGGGATGAGAAAAATTTTGGATGCTACTGGCATCAATCGACAGAACAGTATTGCTTTTGGAGACGGGATGAATGATTTAGAAATGATTCAAAAAGCAGGTATAGGTGTTGCAATGGGTAATTCTGTTGATCAACTGAAGCAAATTGCCGATCATACAACAAGTAATGTGGAGCTTGATGGCATTTCTGTTGCATTAAAGAAATATGGTTTAATTTAAAAGGGGCGCAGTATATTGGATCGCGCCCTCTTAAAAAAGATAAGAAGTAATATTTGGCACATTGCTGTCTAGCTTCGACGTACAATTCTTTTTGGTGGGACGATCATTCACGCGCAGCCCTAGGATGTTGTGCTTTTAGCCTACGAGGACGCTTGCGTTTTTCTGACTATTCAATTGCTCTAGCGTTTTCTGGAATTTCAAAAGGGTTGTTTTTATTAATGTGGTCATAAAACATAATTCCATTTAAATGATCGATTTCATGCTGAAGTACGATCGCTGCATAATCTTTAAGCCGTAACTTAATTTGCTCCCCTTGGGGATTAAAAGCCTTGACGGTGATCCGAGAATATCTGGGTACATAACCTTCCACGTCGCGGTCAACGGACAAACAACCTTCGCCCCCTATCAGATAGGCCTTTTCAACGGAATGGCTAATAATTTTTGGGTTCATTAATTGATAGCTGTGTAATTTATCTTTCATGTCAGTAAAATGAATAGCAATCAATCGTTTATTAATGGCCAGTTGGGGAGCGGCTAAACCGACTCCGGATCTTAAACTGTATTTCTCAGCGGTGGCTTCATCTTGACTGTTGATTAAAAATGTGAACATGTCGTTTAACGTTTTTATATCTTCATCCGTCGGCGGTATATGCACTTCAGAAGCAACTTTTCTTAATGACGGATGCCCTTCTCGTACAATATCCTTCATTAAAATCATCTTTCTTCACCTCAATATAAAGTAAAAACCTATTTTGTTATATTAACATATATACCATATTCTTATCATAAATTACTATTGTACAAGCTTATGTAAAATTTTTTTCAATCCCAAAGGAAATTTTGTTATACTGAATTACATGTTAAAAATAAGGTTTTCTTATTTCAAATTATGAAGGAGGATTTCCCCCTGTGGTTACAAAAAGATATACATTCATTGCAATTATCGGTTTAATGTTGTTTTTATCCGCTTGCGGTCAGGAAAATGCAATAGATAAAATGTATAATCATATGGAAGAAACAGTCAAATTAGAAAAAGGTTTTGAAGAACAGCAAAGTGAAATAACAAAGCTGGAAGAAAAAGAAAAGGAATTGTATAACGAAATTATCGAGCTCGGTATGGATGATTTTGGTCAAATTGTTGATTTATCAGATGAAGCAATTGACACAATTAATAAAAGAAAAGAGAAAATTGATCAGGAAAAGGAAAGTATCCAAGCGTCAAAAGAGGAATTTTTGAAGGTAGAAAAGTTAATTGAGGATCTGGATGAAGAAGATATCAAAAATAAAGCGCAAGAAATGTATGATGAAATGGTTACCCGATATGAATCGTATGACGAAATTTATAGCGCTTATACAACATCTTTAAATTTAGAGAAAGAACTATATACAATGCTTCAAAAAGAAGATATTGAACAAGATGAACTAATTTCACAAATTACTAAAATCAATGAAAGCTATAAAAAAGTCCTTGAAGCAAATAAGCAATTTAATGAACAAACAGTCACCTACAATAATTTGAAAAAGGAATTTTATTCAATGGCTGATATCGAGGTTAATTATGATAATCATACAAATTCAGAAAAGTGACGAGTTGAATAAATAAATATTGCACATATTAAGAACTGAATGATTTCCATTCGGTTCTTTTTATTGTGCGCCAGGCATGGCGACTATCTAGGTGGTGAAAGTCCACTGTGGAGGTACACATCAACCAGCCACTAGAGAAGCGCAAGGCGCTTGCCGTGAGGCAAGAGCTGAAGGAAGCGTGTATCAAAATCTTGGCCCGACGAACAGAAATCTGATATCAAGGCTTTATGGAAGGATAAGGCTCCAATACAAGTCGAAGTCCAAAAGATGTGCGTAATTCTATAAAGTAAATCAGACGGGTAAAAGAGGAAAGATAGTCGTCTTACCCTGGGAGATCTCGCGAACAGTTGAGGAGTCCCCTAATAAGAAAACTGGTCGAAAAAGGTTTATCGTGAGAAGTCAGCCGAAGCCATAGTAATGATGCAAATCATGAAGGGCTGAACGATTTATAGTGTTTCTAACGCCATAGATGCGTGAGAGATAAACTTCAGAATATGTTAATGAGGAAAGTATGAGCGTATCTCAAAGGATACTCAAAAGAGAAGTGTCTCTCATTACAGAAAGGACCGGGAAGAAACGAGTATGGAACTTTTAGAGGAAATTCTAAGTAACAATAATATGAATGAAGCCTACAAACAAGTGTATCGAAATAAAGGTGCAAGTGGTGTAGATGGCGTAGCGATTGATGACCTAGCACATCATCTCTACAAACATAAAGATGAACTGCGAAGCCAAATCCGGAAAAGAAAGTATCAACCAATGCCTGCGCTACGAGTGGAGATACCCAAAGACAATGGCAAGATGCGTAAACTAGGTATTCCAACGGTCGTGGATAGGGTGGTACAACAGGCTATCAGCCAAAAACTTAGCCCTATATTTGAAAAGCAATTCAGCGAATATAGTTTTGGCTTCAGGCCAAGAAGAAGTTGCGAAATGGCAGTGACTCAAGCGCTGGAATATATGAATGATGGATATAGTTGGTTAGTGGATATTGACTTGGAAAGGTTCTTTGACACAGTTCACCATGATAAGCTGATGAGGATTATTTCTCACACCATTAAAGATGGCGATGTCATATCTCTTATCCGAAAATACCTTGTAAGTGGTGTCATGGTCAATGGAAAATATGAAGATACACCAATCGGAACACCGCAAGGTGGGAACCTTAGTCCGCTTTTAAGTAACATCATGTTGAATGAGCTGGATAAGGAACTAGAATCAAGAGGGCTGCACTTCGTTAGATATGCAGATGATAGTATCATCTTTGTTAGAAGTGAAAAAGCAGCAAATCGTGTGCTGGCTTCTATTACGAAATTTATTGAAAAGAAGCTAGGATTGATTGTGAACATGGAGAAGAGTAAAATTTCCCGTCCCGGAAAAACAAAATTCTTGGGATTTGGATTCTACTATGACTCAAATAAAAAGAAATATCAACCAAGACCACATCAGCAATCCATTCAGAAATTCCAAAGAAGGCTTAGACAACTAACCAAACGCAACCATAGCATATCTTTGGATGAGAGAATCATTAAACTAAAGCAAGTCATCCAGGGATGGATTAACTATTTCAAAATAGCCAACATGAAATCGACACTTGGAACAATAGATGCAAAATTGCGCTCTAGAATTCGAGTTATTATTTGGAAACAGTGGAAGAACAATAAAAAGAGAATAAAATCTCTTGTACAACTTGGAATTCCAGAGGAGGAAGCCAAAGGCTTAACCTATTGTCGAAAAGGTTATCGATTCATAGGACTATCAAAAGTGGTCCATAAGGCTTTATCCAACAAACGCCTAAGGCAAAGAGGAATTCCCTTTGCCCTAGACCACTATCTAAAAGTACACACTGTAATATAAATCGAACCGCCGTATACGGAGCCGTTTGTACGGTGGTGTGAGAGGGGTGGAAAATTATTTAATTTTCTCCTCTACTCGATT
>NZ_JBPYCR010000032.1:0-40147 GCF_051846915.1 Virgibacillus sp. W0181 | reverse complement strand
CAATACAGTTAATAACAATACGACCAGATCGAAAATACAATGGTGGATCCTCAAAAGGGATTACCCCGCGTAAGAAACTGGTTGTGGCAGTACAGAAGTACCATCTATTGTGACTTGATCACGTATACAAAAATTTCGCAAGAAAACTACTGTCATTTGTATTGTTAATTTGATGATGAGGTGATTCTCCCATGGAAGCAATGATTGAGAGATGTGCAGGTTTGGATGTGCACCAGGAAACAGTGGTCGCTTGTGTCTTATATGGTCCCTTAGACAAACGACCAAAAAAGTCCATCGAATCTTTTTCAACATCTACAAAAGGTTTATTAAAACTAAATGATTGGTTGACATCGATGAAAGTAACGGATGCCGTGATGGAAAGTACGGGTGTTTATTGGAAACCGGTATGGAATATTCTCGAAAATCACTTTCGTCTTGTGCTTGCCAATGCCAAACATGTAAAGAATGTCCCGGGAAGGAAAACGGATGTTAAAGATGCCGAGTGGTTAGCCAAACTATTACGAAGCGGACTCATTGAAGGTAGCTTTGTCCCACCTGAAGATATTCGGGATTTACGGGACCTTACCCGTTACCGTAAAAAGCTGGTTAATAACCGTACGGCTGAACAGAATCGTATCCATAAAATTCTTCAGGATGCCAACATCAAACTTACTTCTGTTCTATCTAATATTTTTGGTAAATCGGGGCGTAAAATATTAGAGGCCATTATAAATGGTGAAAAAATCGAAGTGAAGGAACTTCAAAAAATGGTGCATAAGCGTGTAAAGGCCAGTCTAACAGACATAGCGGAATCCATCAATGGTCGAATTCGCCGTCATCATCGGGATATGCTTCGCTATCATTGGGAACACATGATATATCTGGAGAAAACATTGAGAAACTTAGAAGAACAAATCGACCAATGTTTAGAACCCTATCGGAAAGAAGTAGAGCTTCTTGATACCATTCCTGGTGTAAACAAGGATTCAGCCGCTGTATTTGTTGCCGAGATGGGTGTTGATATGTCCGTCTTCGATAATTGTCCCAAACGTGCTGCATCGTGGGCAGGTGTAAGTCCAGGGAATAATGAAAGTGCCGGAAAAAAAAAGAACACAAAAGTGCCAAAAGGGAATAAAGCGTTAAAAACGACGGCAATAGAATGTGTATTAGGCACATCGAGACAGCATAATCGAATAACCGCACATCGAAAAAGAATAGCCAAACGACAAGGAAAGAAAAAAGCAAATATGGCTTCGGCACATTTACTTTTAACCATTGCTTTCAATATTTTAAAGACAGGAGAACCTTATCATGAACTGGGACCAAATTATGTACAACAGCACCATAAAAGTAAAGAATTAAAAATGATTGAGTATTTAAAGAGGAAAGGGTACAGTATTTCATCATCAGATCAACAAACGGCTTAATAACTATTGCATAACAATTGCAGTCCATTTAAGCTCTTCAAAAAAATATAATAATGAAGGGCGTAGCTTAGTGTTGCCTTTTATAGACAAGTGTTTTCATACAAATGTATAAAATTTTGTGCATAAATGTCTAGCTTAAGCGCCCAGCCCCTCGAGGTCTTAAGCAATAACTCTTCGTGACAAAAACCGTCCTACGAATTCTTGCTTAAGCTTGTCGGGGCTGACCAGGGCGCTTGCGCTTTTCTTAATAAAGGAGATCATCATGAGATTCCCTCCATTTAACCCATATATCGCAATCGTTGTCGGTGTGTTATCTGTTTCCGCTTCCGCAGTATTAGTGAAATTGGCAAGCGGCGCCCCGGCAGCTATTATTGCAAATTATCGTTTGTTGTTTGCCGTTATTATTATGGCTCCTTATATCTTGTTAAAACATCGGCATGAATTCAGGCTTATTCATACAAAAGATTGGCTCCTGTCTATACTCGCTGGTGTTTTTTTAGCGCTTCATTTTATTCTTTGGTTTGAATCATTAAATTATACGTCCGTTGCCAGCTCTGTAGTACTTGTCACATTGCAACCAATTTTTGCTTTTCTGGGAACATTCCTCTTTTTTAAAGAACGATTTTCTTTCGGTGCAATTATTAGTATGATTATTGCACTATTCGGCAGCACGATCATTAGCTGGGGAGATTTTCAAATAAGCGGGATGGCTTTATTCGGCGACATTTTAGCATTGCTAGGTGCCATTATGATGACTGGATACTTCCTGTTCGGGCAAAAAGTCCGTCGCCGCTTGTCTTTAATGACCTATACATTTATCGTATATGGCATAGGTTCTCTCACATTAATTGGTTATAATGTGGTGTTGCAAAATTCTTTTATCGGCTACCCGACGGATCATTGGATATATTTTCTTATTTTAGCTATTTTCCCAACCTTCTTTGGACATACGTTATTTAATTGGGCACTAAAATGGGTAAGTACTTCAACGATTTCAATGGGGATTGTCTTCGAACCAGTCGGTGCATCAATATTAGCGTACTTTATTCTGGATGAGCATATTACGTATGCGCAATGGCTTGGCGGTTCAATCGTTTTATTCGGGCTGTTTTTGTTTATTATGAGTACGAAACGAAAAACAAAAGTAACGATTTCTTCCAGAAGAAGCAGTTCCTAAAATATTCCTTAGTATGTTGATAATTCGTAAGTATTATAAGATTTCATATGATTTGATGAATACAGATGAATAGAAGTAATCTACTAGTAAAGGATTGAAAATATGACTATTCAATTAATGACAGATGGTGGAGCAGATATTCCTGGAAAACTTGAAAATATAATGGAATTAATTGTTGTTCCGTTATATTTACAATTTAAAGATGAAGAAATAAAAGGTAACGAGATTCGAAATATGAAAGAGTTCCACTCAAGGATAAGCGAATCTGGAGAGCTTCCAAAAACGGCAGCGCCAAGCCCAGATGACTTTTACAATGCTTATAAAAAGGTAGAGGCTACAAAACCAATTATTATGCTAAGCATATCAAATGGATTAAGCGCTACTTACAACAATGCGGTCATTGCGAAAAATATGCTGCTTGAAAAAGAACCGAATCGAAAGATCGCCGTTATTGATACCAAAACTGCCTCATGTGGTATGGCGCTTTTATTACTCGAAGCAAACAAGAAAATTATAGAAAACAACCCTTTCGAAAATATCGTGCAACACCTGAACGAGCGCGTGGAACAAACAGCAACATTGTTCGTCCTGCAAACGCTAGACAATCTCATTTTAGGTGGGCGCCTTGATAAGATAAAGGGTACAATTGCCAAAACGCTTAATATTAAATTACTGATGCAAGCAAATGACCTTGACGGTTCTGTGGAAGTAACGGAAAAGGTGCGGGGAAACAAAAAGTCCATCAGACGTTTTATTGAACAAATTGGTGAATATGTAAACCATGCCGAGGACAAGTCGATTGTTATGACCCATTGCAATGCAGAAGATCATGGAAAAAATGTGCTTGCAGAAATTATGCGGAAATATCCTTTTAAACAATCCTATTTAACAGAAACAGGCCCCCTGATCTCTACTTATGCAGGAGAAGGTGCATTAGTTATTTCCTTTTTTAAAAAATAAATACGATAGGGCAATCCCTTGATGGAATAACCCCATTAGCATGTTATCTCTTCCTTTTGTAGAAAACTGTAAATAATATCATTTAAAATTTCGCTATCTTCCCCAAGACAGATTAAATGATCCGATCGTTCAAAAAATACTACTTCTTTATGTTTGGATTGAATTTCCTTATCTAAATAATACGCTGTTTTTGGTGGAACGAGTCCGTCTCGTTGTCCATGTACAATTAGAACGGGACAATGTATTTCCTTTAAGTACTCCCTTGTATATTTAACAAGTCGTATAAACTCCATATTTGCCTTTAATGGTACTTCACCTATTTTATTTTTATAATGTGCGTATTTTTCATTTTCACCTAATCTTCCTCTTACCCCATCAGTTATGACATCTCCGATATAGGATCCAATATTTTTAATTGAAATGTATTTTCCGGCAGGGGCAAGCAGAACAAGTCGTTCTATTCGGTACTTTGCTGCAAGGTAAGCTGCAATCATCCCACCCATGGAAAATCCAATTACATAAATGGTGTCATGTTGTTCCTGCAATTGTAAAAAAGCCGTTTCTGCAGTATGCAACCAGTCCTGATACGTTACATTTTCTAAATTAAGCGTTTCCCCATGTCCTGGGAGTGTCGGCACGTCAATATGCCAATTTGTACTTTCTCTCAAGTATTCTGCCAATGGCTCCACTTCATATGGGCCGCCAGTAAAGCCATGAATCACCAAACATCCAATCATAAGCATTCTCCTTTAATTAGACAACACTTAATTCTCATTAAGTCAATACGCTCACAAAAATGAGCAATAAGCTTTCTGGAAGTTATGTTGTTACATTTTATGATTCCCTAACCACTATGGAAGTATAAATTTATTGTAACGTTCGGCTGAATGCTATCCATTAAGCCTGGACTTATCTAAACGTTTTTACCATATCCCCAACCTGTTTAATAACCGGTGATATTTGTTGAACTGTACTTGCAAATTGGCCAACCGTTGCCATCATTTTATTCACATCCAACTGCCCATTTTCATTTTGGAATGGATTTGTAAACATGTTCGGACGATTCATCGTATAGCCTTGCTGCATACTTGGATCTGTCTGTCCTTGATACGGCCATTGTGTTTGTTGTTCAGGTTTAGCATAATACTCAAAAGGCGTTGTAAATGGTTGATGATAGCCGGGTGGCCCATATGGAGGGTAACCATAATTTACTGGTCCATTCGAAAAAAAGGCACGACTATAATGGGTTTGCTGTTGATTAGGAAAATGAGACATCGGATTCTGCTCATAAGCATACCTGTACATATTTGCACACACCTCTTTTATTTACTCCTATTCTAATATTAGAATATGATGTAAATATCAAGATGTGTCAAACCTATATCGACTATTAGGATACAATCACACTACATTTAGCACGTTTTTCAATTTATTTTTCTGGAAGCCTAAAACCGGATGTTTATGTCCTTCAATAAAAGTAGCCGGAGTTCCATAAACGTTCATAGCTTGCAACGCTCTCATTTTCTCCTTATCAGCTGAGACATTTATTGTATTATATGAAACATCCCATTCATCGAGGTGTTTTAATAACGCTGTGCATTCCTGACAATTTTCGCTCACATAAACCGTAGCTTCTTTATTTGCCATTTTATAATCCCTCTTTACATTTTGGTTATTTTCTATGGTGTTACCTTCTTTCTTATTCTAAGTTCACATTACCTTTTTTGAGCAACTGTAAACGTATTTTACTAAGTTTGTTAAAAACAGATTACAATTGTTGCGATTTTGTTAAGGAAAGAGGGATATGAAGCCGGAACAAAAGTGGTTTATTCAAAAAAATTCCGAAACGATGATTGAAAATTGTTCCATCAAATTCTGGATTCGTTTCAGTTTTTTGTTCTAAGTTGTTTTCATACGTTTTGTTGCTAATTATCCATAAACTGCGCAGTAGCTAGAAATTGTCTTGTCGCTACGGAAATATACTACGCTTTCCGCGGCCGGCTGGTGAGCCTCCTCGTGCTATCGCGCTGCGGGGTCTCCACCGATGCCTTTCCTCCCGCTGAAGTCTCCGTATATTTCCTTCGCTGGTATAGAGGTTGATATCCGTACAATAAAATCGGATTATAATAATTGTTTTCCGCTCCAACCAACCATCTTTAATAGAGCAATGCAGCTGTTTTATCAGGGGCAACAATTACACGAGCGTAGAAAATACATGTAGACTCCTGCGGGAAAGCGAAGACGATAAGACCCCGCAATGAGCGTTCTTTGCGAATGAGGAGGCTTATCGCGAGCCCGAGGAAAGCGAAATGTATTTTCGGAGCGGTAGGAACCACTATTTGAAGTTACGTCACAGTTTACAACACCTACGTATAGAGATACGTTGGTAAAGTAACTTTTTTAATTTCCTTTTCTGTAATCGTTCGTCTTTAGCATGGATCGTTCTCATTATGTCCCAGGCTCTTTATACCACAGATTCACTCGGGTGACTTTTTTTGTATCTTGCAATCAACAAATAAATAACAAACACGGAAAAGAGAGATAGTATCGGATATGTACCACTAAAACAGATGATGAATAAAATAAATAATCCCATTGCTTCTTGCATTTGCAAAGAACCTCGCTGCTTACTAAGAATAAGCTTTGATTTGTCCAATTTCACATGGTACTCATACAAAAAAGCACCTACATATAATAACAACTGCAACGGAGCCCAGATTGATGCATGCATCACAACAAAAATTGTAATCGGAACAAGCAGGATAAGAAAACCGTAAACTACCCACTTAAAAAAAGATTTTTTATAGCTGTCCAAATTCCATGGCAATACTTCAATTAAGTCGCTTGCAAATCGGTCTTTGTAAAAACTTGCTGCAGCAGTTGTATAAATATGAATAACGACAGCAATCGCTATATAATAAATAAAGTCTTGCAAAAACAATAATACAACAAGGAGAAGTAGCATCGCACCAGTGATCCTGAAAACTAGGTCGAGATTTTTGCCAAAATAAAGTTGCCATAGTCGATGATGGATGGAAGCCTCCTTGTAAATAAATGGTCTCTTCGGGTATGCTATTTTTTGAATCATACTATATTTTTTCTGGCGTTTATATTTTAAACCTGTTGCCTGCGATACAACTGTCATGTTCCACGTTTGAAAATCATTTACTTCCATAACCCGTTCCCAAAGAACATGATTCAGCAATCTGCGAGACAATATGATATTCATAGCTAAAAAAGTCACTGTTGCCGTTATCGCCATCGCTATGGAGGGGATAAACACTTGAAACGTATTAACAAACAGAATACCAATTAAAAACAACAACTTGACAAAAAAATGTTGTTGAAATAACTTCCATTGCGGAGCTGTCATCATAACATCCACGAAAATTAATAGTAAAATATAAGTGATAACAAGCGGTGGATGGATCGGTGTCAGCAAAACAACGACTAAGCCAACAAAGATGAACAAAAACACTTTTTTAACTAGCTTTTCCACAGCACACAGCAGCCAGATCGACTTTCGACTATACGTGAGGATCGAAAGCTGATATTCGGAACTTGTAAAACGTATTCCCGGGTCTTTGAATGACCTCAATACATAAACGGCCGGCAGCACCGTTAAAAAGATGCTTAACCGTTCCGATGCGAAGCTTTCCATTTGATGAAAATAAACAGAAAAGCGATCCATCGTATCACTAAAAATAAAAATGGCAGCGATACAATAAGCAACCATTACAAACAGATATATAGCAATTGTCCAGTCAATCATAACGTGAAAAGCCATCTTGTACATTTTTCTCTTCTTACTGAACCGATTGCGTTTCAAAAATAAATACGATTGAATTAAAGAGGTTGTCCTACTCATTCGGATGATCCCCTTTTAATGCTTTGGAATGCTTCAATTGCCCCTTCTTCAATCAACTTGCCGTGCTGCAGTAATAGAAAATGATCCGCTATATGTTTCACTCGTTCGAGCTGGTGCGTAGAAACCAAAACACTCGTCCCTTCAGACGCCTTTTTTTGAATTTGTTCCATTAAATAGTCCATCGCATATACATCCAGCCCCATAAACGGTTCGTCAATTAGAAGTACCGGGGTGGAAGGAAGCAATGCACAAATGGTTTGTACCTTTTGCCGCATCCCTTTGGACAAAGACTCCGGATAAGCATTTAATTTATCTGTTAGTTCAAATCCTTTCGTGTAGTGACTAATTTGCTCTTCTAATTGCTTTTCGGAAATGCCATAGCTCATGCCGTAAAGTTGGAAATGCTGCATAGCTGTAAGCTCAGGTAACAATAACGGCTCTTCCGGCAAATAAGAAATATGACGCTTAAATTCCAAATAATCGTTACTTTGATCCAAATGCTCTTGAATCACAATCTTACCCTTTGTTTTTTCGGTAATACCGAGAATTGTTTTAATTAACGTTGACTTACCTGCACCGTTATGACCTACCAATGCCATAATAGAACCTGAAGCCATCGTGAAGGTTATATTTTCAATTAATTTATTCGTTTTTATTTCAGTCGTTACATCTTTTACACGCAAGTGAATCATGAGAAGCTCCTTTTATATTTTTTCCCGTAGTCTTGTATATATCAAACAACAGAATGACACCATCCCTCTAAATATAACATAGCTTTTTCGTAGGAATAGACTTTTTATTTTTCTTTAACAATTAGGTTTTACCATAACCTTAGAATACAATGAAGATTTAATGAATAATGGATTATGTACATAAATAGATAATCCTCACTTAGCCGCTACACGTACAACATAAAGACAAAAACAGCAAAGCTCCGGCACCTGTTCAAAGGCTTGCCAGAGCTTACAACTTTACTACTTTATCGATCTTGGGTGGGAAGACTCCTTCCGCAAAATGCTCGGGTATTTAGATTGTCAATTAATCATCTATTTCCATCACTAAAACTTCGCCGGTATATGCATCTATTTCAATTTCCGCTTCTTCTTGATCCGACTCAATCTCAACTTCATAAATCAGGCGATCATCATCTTCATCCAGTTCGACACTAGTCACGGTTCCGGAAAATTCGTTTACAGCTATCTCTATAGCTTCTTTAGTATCAATGACTGTTTTTGTGTCCCCTTTTGATTTATCCGCACTCTTTTTATCTGTCCCGGTTGAGTTTTGATCGTCTGAGTCATCATCCTTGGTGGCCCCTGGTTTTGCAGTGTTATCTTCAGTTTCCTTTTCAGTAATTGCCAATTCTTTTTCTTTCAATTGTAATACTTCGCCGCTATTACCATCTAATTTCAAATCATACTCTTTTCCTTCACTTTCAACTTCAACTTCGTAAACTGCTTTATTCAAATCTTTCTCCAATTCCAACTCTGTAATTGTACCCGGATATTGATCAGCGACCAATTGTTCTATTTCTTCGAACGATAGCTCCGGATCTGCCTGGGCAGCATCTGATTGATATATTCCTAATCCAAAAACTGCCGCTGCAACAACTCCACTCGCAGCAATTATAATTTTCTTTTTCATCCCGGGTCTTTTATAAAATTTACTTTCAGTCATGTTCATCTTCCTCCTTATTTATCTTACTTTCTATTCTAGCTCTGAAGAATGAAAGGACCCTGTGATAAAGATTAGAATTTGCTGATAAAGTGAAACTTCATTCAGTGGGGTTTCCTTTCCTTCCCCACTGAATGTTAGTTGAACAGAATCAGGGATTTACGGGCTGTTTATCCCCTACCTTCACGTTTCATTTTTTACGCATTACGCATAGAGATGGGGTATTACAGCCCGTTAATGCGTGAGAAATGGATGACTATTAACTTAGTGGCAGTTTAACAGTAAATGTAGAGCCTTCTCCTATCTCACTACAAACGGTTAATTGACCTGCATGTCCCGTAACAATCGCTTTGGCTATCGCCAGACCGAGCCCTGTTCCTCCTGTATCCCTGCTTCTTGCTGTATCAATTCGGTAAAACCGTTCGAAAATTTGCTCCTGTTCCGCTAAAGCCATTCCCGGCCCTTTATCTTTTACATGTAAGACAGCTTTATTTTCTTCTTTTGAAAGGACAATGTTAATTTCCGATTCACTATATTTCAATGCATTATCCAGCAGAATATAAATAACTTGTTCGATTTGCCCGGGATCTCCTTGGATAATCAGATTTTCATCAATAAAATCAAAATAAATGACGCGATCATATGCATGTTGAAATGTTTTAATACTGGATTTGCACAATTTCACGAGATTCACTTGTTCAAAATCTTCTTTCCTTTTATTTTTTGCCAACATCAGCATTTGTTCTACTAAGTGCTGCATCCGATCTGCTTCCGATTCGATGGATTGAACAGATTCGTCAAACAATTCGGGATGTGCTTTTCCTCGTCTTTTTAACAATTGTGCATAGCTTTTTACGATCGAAATTGGCGTTTTCAATTCGTGAGAGGCATTGGATACAAATTGTTCTTGTTTTTCAAAGTTGTTTCTTAAATGATCAATCATATTATTGAATGTCTGTTTCATTTCGTACAATTCATCATGACTGCGATTGTTAACTCGAATCTTTTGCCACTCTTCCTGGCGTGTATTTTCTTTCATTGCTTGTATTAAGGCTTGGATTGGTTTGAGCAAGAATCGACCTAAAATATTTCCTGCCAGTATTGTTGGGATCAATATGAGCAAAGATGCTAAAAGTAATACATAAAACAAATTACTCATTGTTTCTTTTAGCGAAATTAAATGTTCAGAAACTTGCAATGTCACTACTCCCCCGTCTTTCCATACAATAGACCTGTTTACGATAGCGATATTGATTCCATCTTCATTCCTTGTAACAGACCGGGATTCCTTGTTAGAAAATGCTTTAGGAATATTTCGATAAGTTTCTTTTTTTGTAAGTGTCGGGATGAGTAGTGACCCATTTTCCTTAATAACCTGTATAGTTCCGTTTGCAGGTAAAAAAGCTTGCAGTAATTCTTTTTCAGGAATGTCCGCATTTTTATTTAACGTTTCGACAATTGTGTTCGTATGAATTGCTAGTTCATCTAATTCTTGATTAGCCGATATGTTATAAAACAAAAAATAAATCGAGGAATTAATCGCAGCTATTAAAATAATCATAAAAAGACTCGTAAACAATTGGATCTTTGTTCGTAGTTTCATTGACTTTTATCCTTTACAGTATAGCCGACCCCACGAACCGTTTGAATATAGGGAGACGAAAAATCTTTATCCACCTTCTGTCGTAAGTAACGAATGTAAACATCTACGACATTTGTATCTCCTACATAATCGTATCCCCACACTTGATTAAGCAACTGTTCCCTGGTCAATACAATATTTTTGTTTTTCAGCAAACAGACGAGCAAATCAAATTCTCTTGGGGTAAGCTCCATATTTTCCTCCGCTCTTGTCACTTCACGAGTATCAATATTGACTTTCAATTCCCCTACCGACAACTGATTTGTTTGCTGGTTTTGGTTTTTTGGCTTTCGCAATTGCGCACGTATACGAGCCAAAAGTTCCTCAATTTGAAATGGTTTTGTCATATAATCATCGGCACCTAAGTCCAGCCCGCTCACTTTATCATGAACTTGATCACGGGCAGTCAGCAAAATGACAGGGGTATGCTCATCAAACCTTCTCATTCGCCTTAACACTTCAAGCCCACTAAGTTCAGGAAGCATTATATCAAGCAGAACTAAATCCCATTCTCTTTCTTCCATCCATTCCAACGCTTCTTTCCCATTGGATGCAATTTCTGTTTTGTAATTTTCATATGAAAGCTCCAATTCCAGTACTCTGCTTAACTTGCTCTCATCTTCTACGATTAATATAGACGGATTCATTATATTGCACCTGCTTTTTCATTTTATCTTTGGCCGATTTCCGTAGTTTCTTGTAATTATATACGGGAGAAAGGTTGGATACAAACGTATTCTTAAAAAAACATTGACAAACGAAGTCAGGTTCATATAAAGTAATATTGTAAACCAATTAAATTAACGGTTAACAATGTAAGGGGGAGGAATACTTATGTCTGATTCAAGCTTGAAATTACGTATGATGATCGTAACAGCTTTATTTGCTGCAATTATTGCAGTATCTGCACAGCTGACCATTCCATTACCACTTGTGCCCATTACGGGACAAACACTAGCTATTGGTCTGGCGGCTACGATACTCGGATCTCGTCATGGAACAATTGCTGCCACTCTTTATTTAATTATAGGTGCAATTGGAATCCCTGTATTTGCACAAATGTCGGGTGGTCTCGGAGTAATCGTTGGCCCAACAGGCGGATTTTTAGTTGGCTTTATTCCAACAACTTTTATCATTGGTTATTATTTGGAAAAAACTAGTTTCACGGTATTTAATGCATTTATCGCTAATATTATTGGTATGTTTATTACATTAATTTTTGGGACTGTTTGGTTGAAGATTATAGCGGACCTTCCGTGGGGAGCTGCCATCGCAGGTGGATTTACCCCATTTATCATTGGCGGATTAATCAAAGCATTTTTGGCAGGGTGGATCGGTATTCTTGTAAGAAATCGTCTTGCATCTGCTAACCTTTTATACGCCACTACGTAAAATACCGTCTTATTTACCTTACAAAATCGGTAAAGCTAAAGAAAAACACCGGTTGGAAAGTGATCATCGAACATGAAAGGAGATATATCCGTCTTAAGGGTAATATATCCGCACTTGAGAAGATATATCCGCACGTAAGGGCGATATATCCACACTTGAAAAGATATATCCGCACTTAAGAGCAATATATCCACACTCGAAAAGATATATCCGCACTCAAGGGCGATATATCCACACTCGAAAAGATATATCCACACTTTCCGCTTTCATTACAGCACCGAAGCATGCCGATTACTCGTTGCTTGCTCCACTGAAAGACTTGTGGCTACAAAGATATTAGCATGTATGAAAATGAACGCATCCGCTGTAACTTAAAGCGAATGCGTTTATTTTTTTACAAAATGTTTATCAAGACTTCTCTCTTAACATGGTATTCTAATACTCAATTTTCCCTAAAATATAAGCCACCAACAATCCCACTGCAAAAGTAGTGATACTTAACAAGAGTAAGAAGAAGTCCATCGGCCATCCCGGAAAAATAACGATCACTGAACCAGTCACTGAACCGATTATCAATGCGAACACAGCGACACGAAAATGCTTGAAAAAGTAATGAATCAGCTTACTCATGAAAATGATTCCAAATAAAATTCCCAATCCAGTTACAATTATGACTGAAAATTCCAGGTTGCTGATTGCTTGTGTAACAGTAGAATAAACACCGATAATGAGCAGAACCAATGAACCGCTAACCCCGGGTAAAATCATCGCTGCACTTGCTGCTACGCCTGAAAAAAACAGTAAAATATAGGTAGAAACCGTTCTATCCGTAATGCCTGCCCCATGATTAGGGTCTTTAAAAAAGACTAACGATCCAATTAATATGATTCCAATGAATAATAATACAATATGCCTTGTCTTAAAAGTTGCTTTTGCATCTGCTTCCCGAAACAATAACGGCAATACCCCTAATATAAGACCAATGAAGAAAAAGAATGTCGGTACCGGGTAAAATTTAAGTAACCAGTTCATTACTTTGCTTAGTGTGAATATAGCAAAGACAACACCTAACCCAAGCGGAAATAAAAAAGCAAAGTGTTTCCGCCAGTCTTTCGTAAAAAAGCCATTGATTGCAGCTATCAGTTGATCATAAAAACCAAGCAGAACAGCTATTGTTCCCCCACTTACACCCGGAACGACATCACTTGCCCCCATTGCCATTCCGCGATAAATATTTTTCCATTCCATGAGTTATAAACTCCTTTTATATTGAATGAGCTTGTCTTTCTTAAGATGGTTAATTAAAAACATACTGTTACCGTTGTAAATATTGTTTTGATTTAATAGACGTACCTCTACACTTGAATTCTAATTTGTATGCAGTCGCAAGCGGACGCAACTACAAGCTAAACAGTTCCAAATCTAGCCACCACCCAAGGAATAGATCTTTATTCTTCGATAAATTCCAGCTCAGGCATCCATTGTGACATGTGCTCTTTTATTTCGTTGTAATGTTTGCCGGCTTCAGGCAACACATCGTTCGCTACTTGAAACATTGGCCATACACGATAATCCGTTTCATTGCTGACATCTACATATGTCGGCAAAAACTTTGGCGACATAACCTGAATTGTTTTCTCGTCTTCATCAATTGTTTGCTGAATGGTGAATTTTAAAACACCGCCAATTTGTCGATACAACTCATCTTGACCTGATAAAAAATTGCCCAAAGAATAAGCTACAAGTGTTTGGTTTCCTTCTTTACCTTCCACCCAATCCACCGGCTGCAACACATGGGGATGATGACCAAAAACAGCGTGTACGCCTTTATCGGCGGCAAACTGCACGAGATCCTTTTGTTCCTCACTCGGCATCCGTTCATATTCATTTCCAAAATGAAGACTGAGGATGACAGCATCTGCTTTCCCTCTTGCGTCTTCAATATCAGTACCAATTATTTCTTTATCAATTAAATTGACGAGAAAGTCTTTTCCTTCCGGTACAGGTATGCCATTCGTTCCATACGTATAAGCTAGAAAAGCAACCGAAATACCTTCTTCTGTTTCATAAATACGCAGCTCATCTCGGTCCTGCTGATCCTTATACGCCCCGACATACATCATATCAATTGTTTCCCAGTGTGAAATCGCGCTTTGAATCGCTTCATTACCACGATCCAATGTATGATTATTTGCTAGTGAAACCACATTAACGCCTACTTCTTTTAATGCATCACCTACTGCTTTCGGACTGTTAAATGATGGATACGTAGACAGCCCTAAGTCGACCCCGCCAATCATCGTTTCTTGATTGGCAAAAGTAATGGTTGTGTCATCCAAATATTTCTTAACAGGCTGCAACATAGGCATAAAATCATAACCTTCGTCAACTTTGGCATCTTTATAAACACGGCTGTGAATTAGCATATCGCCAATTGCAGAAATCGTGATTTCCTTTTTCACCGGTTCTTTAATCGGTTTTTCCGCATTTTGTTCTTTTTCAGTTTCCTGCGAAGATAGTTGCTCGTCTTCTAGTTCCATGTTCACATTTTCATTTTCGTTAGAGCATGCAACCAGTAAAATACAAATAAATAAAACACTTATATAAATCCACTTTCTCGATTGAATTAACATGGTGTATAAATACTCCTTTTTATTATGATACAGTATTTGAGCAAGCCCCACCAAGCCGCTTACATAGGCGAGATCCATATCTTCATGGGGTATTTAAGCTGACTTGCAAATATTCCCTTGTCTTTTCATTATACATACAGCAAGCACCTTCATAACATTACTATTGTATACTATAATGAATGTACAATATGTATCTTTTTAGTTTATTCATGCTACACTTTGCTCATGCTTTTATATAACTTCACGAGGTGTGTTCTCAATGAAAAGGTATTTGACTGCTATATTTATAGGGATTAGTATCCTTATTTTAATTATCGGATTAAGAATAGATGTAAGGTGGAATGGTATTGTTTCATGGGGACTAGGCTTTATTTGCCTAATTTTCGCTGCCTACTTCACAAAGTATATTCCTAATGATAAAGACAAAAAGGATATTGAATGAATCATATTATTTACACATTAACACATAAAGAAAAGCGCAAGCGCCCCGCCTAGAAACGTAGCGAGTGGACCAAAGCAACTGAGATAAAGAAATCACGATGAGCACCGCGAATCGATGATGACTTATCGTAAGGCGCTGTGGGAAGTCGCCTAGTTTCTGGGCGCTGAAGCTAGACAGATATGCGACAAATTTTATACATTCTTATCTTTTAAAGAAAAGCGCAAGCGCCCTGCCTAGAAACGTAGCGACTGCGCCAGACGGGAGCTGGTGGTTCGATGTTGGGACTGTAGCTTCGCTTTCGCCCCACCGTAAAGATCTGCCACGCAAAGTGGCGGTTTTAATCGAACATTCCAAATCATCCCAGATAAAGGAATCATGCCCCTGCAAAAGGGGATACGTGAGTTGGGCGCAAAGCCCGTTTTTAGTTGGCCTTCCTTTGTCTTACCGAATCGATGATGACTTTCACCCAAGGGCATAAGAGCGACTAAGCCTCTGTCTAAAGCCAATCGGCAAGTCTTCTTTATCGTAAGGCGCTGCGGGAAGTCGCCTAGTTTCTAGGCTGGCAGGCTTAGAACGCCACGTCCTGGGACTGCGCGTGAATGCTCGTCCCACCGAAAACATTTGTACGTCGAAGCTAGACAGCTACGCGAAAAATTTTATACATTCTTATCTTTAAATAAAGGCCGTTTACTTCAACGGCCGTAAAGACGGACTGCAGAGCGCAACTTCCGGACAAAGCAGCTTAATGATTACGCTACTAAATTTAGTCAAGCTCTACTTTGAATCTCTTTATACGCTCACTGATTTCATCCCGAACGCTCCGAAATACGTTCCACTTCTCTTCATGTGTGCCTTCTGCTTTTGCCGGATCATCAAATCCCCAGTGCCACCGCTTTATATGCGGTGGTGTTACAGGGCACTTATCATTGGCATCGCCACATAGCGTAATGACGTAAGTCGCTTGGTTAAGGATGACAGGATCAATGATATCGGATGTTTGCCCGGAAATATCAATCCCTACTTCCTCCATTGCTTCCACAGCCTTTTTATTTAAACCGTGTGCTTCGATTCCTGCAGAATAAATGTCAAACTGTTCTCCAAGATATTTTTTGGCAAAACCTTCCGCCATTTGACTCCGACAGGAATTTCCTGTACATAAAAAGTATATACTTTTTTTACTCACGAACAGCCCTCCTCATACTTTATGTTTCCAAAGCAGCTTAATAAATGAATCCGAGCCATATATACAAACCAACTAGCGTAATGAATAATGTAGGTATGGTTAATATAATACCGACCTTAAAATAGTAGCCCCACGTTATTTTAACCCCTTTTAGCCGTAAAACATGCAGCCATAAAAGAGTTGCAAGCGATCCGATAGGTGTGATTTTAGGCCCTAAATCCGAACCAATAATATTTGCATATATAAGCGCTTCTCGCATAATCCCAGTAGTGTTCGTTTCAGCAATAGCAAGCGCATCAATCATCACAGTTGGCATATTGTTCATTACCGAAGAAAGAATGGCAGCAATAAAGCCCATTCCAATTGTTGCCGCAAACATCCCATGCTCAGCTGTCATTTCAATTATACCCGCCAACACATTTGTAAGTCCCACATTTTTTAAACCATAAACAACAACATACATACCGATAGAAAAAAATACAATTGCCCACGGTGCTCCTTTTACAACGGTTTCTATTTCTACTGCTGGACTTTTTCTGGAAATAAACAGGAAAATAATTGCGACAGCTCCTGCAACGAAGGAAACCGGAATAGACAAGGATTCACTTATAAAATACCCAACTAATAAAATGGTAAGAACAAGCCAGGACAACCGGAACAAACGAAGATCCCTAATCGCCTCATGTGGCATTTTTACCTGTGATAACGCATATGACCCCGGTATACTTTTACGGAAAAATAAATAGAGAACAAGCATACTTGCCCCTAAACTAAAGAAGTTCGGTACAACCATTCTAAACGCATATTCCACAAAACCGATTTGGAAAAAATCTGCCGATACAATATTGACCAGATTACTTACAACGAAAGGTAATGACGTTGTATCTGCGATAAATCCGGACGCCATCACAAATGGTAATACAAGCTTGTCCTTAAAATCAAGCGCCCTCACCATCGCCAGTACAATCGGCGTTAATATTAGAGCCGCTCCATCATTGGCAAATAAGGCGGAAACAATCGCACCAAGAATAATGATGAGAAAAAACATTTTCAAACCGCTGCCATTGGCAAATCGCGCCATATGTAGTGCTGCCCACTCGAAAAAACCGATCTCATCCAGTATTAATGAAATAATTATAAGAGCAACAAACGTTAATGTCGCATTCCAAACGATTCCTGTTACATCGATAACATCCTGTATAGATACGACCCCAACTGCGAGTGCCAAGAGGGCACCGACACATGCGGACCAGCCAATTGACAACCCTTTTGGCTGCCAAATCACAAAAATCAACGTTAAAATAAAAATGAAGATTGCTAAATATACAAACATTGTATTCCTCCAAAGTAACGTACGCTTTTATTCACATATGATTCTTTTTCCATCAGCTTCCAAATCTTTTATTTGGCTAGCAACTGATGGCAATGTACTAACAACGTGCAATAATAAATGGTACAAATCATGTTGGTTATTTAATGAGTAAAACACCCATTTCCCTTTTCTCTCTTCCAGTACGATATTTGCTTGCTTTAATCTTCTTATATGTTGACTAATCGACGGCTGACTCATATGAAGTAGCTCGACCAATTCACATACACAGAACGTATCGAATGTTAAGTATGAAATAATTTTAAGTCGGGTTTCTTCACCTATTGCTTTTAAGGTTTCTTCAGTAGTTTCATACGAACTCACAACACCAGCCCTTTCGCCTACATATAAGTTAAGTACTATTCATTGACTTCAAAAACGCATATTCACAGTATAAATGTTGTCTTATATATAATCAATCACTTATTTGAAGGTTAAACAAAATATATTAGAAGACGAAAAAAGAATGGTTATAAAAATTAGGTAAGAATCTAAGAAATATCCATAGAATTAACCTATTCCCATACCCATTAAGTGCATTTCATTATTTCCGTAAAGCGATATGATGTTTATCCTTCAGTGATTGAGGAGCGTACTTAATCATTTGCTGCAACAGAAAAGCAGTTATCGTTATATCATCAATCACTCCAAAGCCAAAAATAAAATCTGGGATTAAGTCAAATGGAAACACTATATACCCAATAATCACCACAGCAAAAAATACTTTTCTCCCCTTTTTAACTTCTTTCGTCATAAAGAAATCTTTAACAAAAGGAATCGACTTATGAAACTTTGCCAAAAATAGAAATCGGTTAAAAAACCGCTTCATCTTACACACTCCTTTGATTATTATCCTCAATAATAAGCTTCAACGTAAAACGAAAATAAAGTCAGCGCATGGTATCTTCTACGCTGCGCTGACTGTTATCTCTTAATCGTTTTTATTTCGTTTCGCTGCTTTTTCCCGTTCATTTTTATTCAATATTTTCTTCCGTAAACGGATCGCTTCCGGAGTAACTTCACAGTACTCATCATCATCCAAATATTCAATTGCTTCTTCTAGCGACATAGTCCGTGCCTTTTTAATTGTCGCCGTTTGGTCTTTATTTGCGGAACGAATATTTGTTAAATGCTTCTCTTTTGTAATATTTACAGTCAAATCATTGTCCCGATTATGTTCTCCTACAACCATTCCGGCGTAGACTTCTGTTCCCGGCTCGATAAATATAACACCGCGATCTTCCAAATGCATAATTCCATACGGCGACGCTTTACCGGCTTCCAAACTGACGAGTACTCCTTGACGACGCCCACCTACATTACCTTTAACTACTGGTTCGTAGTCGCTGAACGTATGATTTAAAATGCCATATCCGCGTGTTTGCGATAAAAATTCTGTAGTATATCCGAGCAAGCCACGTGATGGAACTTTAAATTCAAGTCGAACTTGTCCATTACCATGATTTATCATATCAAGCATTTCACCTTTTCTGTCACCAAGCGATTCCATAATCGAACCTGTGTAATCTTCTGGCGCATCAATTTGCACATGCTCCATCGGCTCACACAATTTCCCATCAATTTCTTTCAAGATAACCTTCGGCTTGGAAAGCTGAAGCTCATAACCTTCCCTGCGCATATTTTCTACGAGTATCGATAGATGCAACTCTCCTCGTCCGGATACGACCCACGCATCAGGAGATTCTGTTGGATCCACTCGCAGACTAACGTCGGTTTCCAGCTGGGTCATTAAACGTTCTTCAATTTTTGCCGACGTAATATACTTCCCTTCCTTTCCAGCAAATGGACTATTATTGACTAAGAAAGTCATTTGCAAGGTTGGCTCATCAATTCGAGGCATCGGCAGCGCGTCCGGATGATCCTTCGGGCAAACCGTTTCCCCAATATTAATATCATCCAGCCCGGATATAGCTACTATATCACCTGCTGTAGCCTCCTTGATTTCGGTTCGTTTCAATCCGATAAACCCAAATAGCTTTGTCACACGAAATGATTTAGTTGTGCCATCTTTTTTCATAACGACAACTTGTTGGCCGACACGAATTCTTCCGCGGAAAACCCGACCGATGCCAACACGTCCAACATAGTCGTTGTAATCAAGCAGTGTAACTTGAAATTGCAGCGGTTCCTCGCTTGTGTCTGCAGGAGCCGGTATATGATTTAAAATCATCTTGAAAACCGGTTCCATCGTTTCCGTTTGCTGCTCCGGCTCTTCCCCTGATGTACCATTTAACGCAGAGGCATATACAACCGGAAAATCCAACTGTTCATCATCCGCACCGAGGTCGATAAACAAATCAAGCACTTCATCAATGACCTCTTCCGGGCGGGCGTTTGGACGATCAATTTTATTTAATACAACGATGGGTGTCAATTTTTGTTCCAGTGCCTTTTTTAGAACGAATCGTGTTTGCGGCATTGTGCCTTCATAGGCGTCCACGACTAAAATGACGCCATCAACCATTTTCATGATTCGCTCTACTTCTCCGCCAAAATCAGCGTGCCCTGGCGTGTCCAATATATTAATCGTCGTATCGTTATGCTTAATGGCAGTATTTTTAGCCAAAATCGTTATGCCGCGCTCTTTCTCTATATCCCCCGAGTCCATCGCACGTGTTTCCACATGTTCGTTTTCTCTAAATGTCCCAGAGTATTTCAGCAATTGGTCAACCAACGTTGTTTTTCCATGGTCAACGTGGGCAATAATTGCAATATTACGAATATCTTCTCTTAATTGCATAAAAGTACGCTCCTCTAATTAAGTGTGAATCAAACCATCCTATTATACCATAAAATTTCCGATTACATTAAATTCCGAATTGTTTTTTTATATAAAGGATGTTTCCAACCGTTATTTATCAAATCTTATGACAAATCTGGCTCCGCCAAGCATGGATTGATCAACGGAAATTCTACCGCCCGATTGTTCTACAATAGCTCGGGAAATCGCCAATCCCAGACCTGTTTCCCCACTTTTTCCTTTCACAAACCGATGAAAGATGTGCGGGAGTAAATCGTTCGGAATACCCTTTCCATCGTCCTCTACAGTAAGGACTATTTTTTCGTTCTGTTTTACCGCTGTTATTTTAACTGTCGTTGCCGCATATCGGATACCATTTGTCAATATATTCAATAAAGCTCGCAGCATTTTTTCTTCATCAACATACAATGATAGCCTTTCATCGATAACGGTATCTAAATGAATGTGCTTTTCCTGCACAAGCGGCAGCACCCGTTCCTTTACTCGAGCCATAAGCGATGCGATATACACTTCTGTTGGTTCATACGCTGATTGTTCACTATCCAGTTTAGCCAAAAGAATCATTTCGTTAATAATCTTTTTAAGCCGTTTTACTTCGGCAATCATAATATCGAGGTTTTGTTCTTCCGTTTCTTCATCAAATACTCGGTCTTTAATTCCTTCTGTATAGCCTTGGATCGTCATTAACGGAGTTTTAAGCTCATGACTGGCATTTTGAAAGAAAATTTGTTGAGAATGCATATACCGTTGCAGTTCTTCCGCCATTTCAAAGACACTTTGCTCCACTTCTTTTATTTCTCCGGTAGCTTTCACCCGTTCTATTTCATCAAATTGCCTTTTCTCAATCTTTTTCAATTGTCGTTTCAACCTCGTTAACGGTGTTACTAGTTTGTTTGTTAAAAAATAACTAAGCAGCACTGCCGCCATTGCACCAACTAAAAAGACAATAAACATCCGCATGATGAAATTTTGCTGTACCGATTGCAAGTCATTTAATGGCGTTAATAATATAAGCTCCAATCCTGCGCTTTCCGGATAAACTACCTTTTTTGATGTAACAAATTTATTATTTTTATATTCCCACAATCCTTCGCTATTATTGGAGAAATTATTATTATCTGCAAAGCCTTGCACAATTTCTACAGGCATCGTTGAAAAATAAACGTAGTTTTGGTTTCGGTCATATAAGATCAACTGTAAATCTTGGGACTCCAAAAAGTGGCTGAACTCATCGATATTACGACTGCTCCCATACTCTTCCGATAAGAAACGAACGAGTAATTCACCTTTTTGCTCCAACTGTCTTTCTTCATCTTGAATGAGTAAATTTAAAATCATCGAGTAAACAACAAAACCAGTAACCGCCATAATTACAAGTAATAGCGCTGTAAATGCTGCATTTAGTTGGTATTGCAGTTTCATTGTTCTTCATCTCGCAACCGATATCCAAAACCCCATAGCGTTTCAAGTGGTATATCAGTTAGTTTTTTACGAATTCGTTTTACCAAATCATCTACAGCACGGTCACTGCCAAAGTAATCATCTCCCCAAACGCTTTGCAAGAGCTCTTCTCTTGAAAAAGCGCGATTAGGGTGCTCGGCAAACAGTAGTAGCATATCAAATTCCTTTGTTGTCATTTCCATTTCATCCCCATGCCAGTACAAACGACGTTCTTCTTTATAAATAACTAAATGACTCGCCCTTATTTTCTGCCATAACTGTTCATCTTTATCTTGTACCGGCTGCACTCGTTTGAACAATCGCTTGATACGGGCGATTAATTCTCGCGGGCTGAATGGTTTCGTTAAATAATCGTCACTGCCCAGTTCCAAACCGAGAATCTTATCTATTTCCTCATCCTTTGCGGAAATGATAATAATCGGTACATCACTTTCGTTACGAATTTTTCTGCAAAATTCATACCCATCCATTCCCGGCAGCATAATATCAAGAATCCACATATCAGGCGGATTTGTTTCCCATAACTCCCACGCTTCTTCTGCACGATCAAACATGCTGACCGTGTAACCCTCTTTCTTCAAATAAGCGGAAACAATATTTTGGATATTTAAGTCATCTTCCACAATCCCAATATGATACTTCATAACCTGTACCCCCACAATAAACGACGTATTCTATTTTCATTTTTGCATAAGTTAAGAAAAGTGAACAGCGAAATGTATTTTTACATACATTTACCACATTTTTACCAAAAACATGCCAAAACAACATCGTACAATAGCAATAGAACAATTGAAAGGATGATCAAAATGGATAATAATGAACAAGAAAATCAATCACTCGAATCTTCATCTACCGAAGATGTTACAAATACAAGTCCGAACAACACAAACGCAAAAGAAAACAAGCACAAAAGTCGGAAACCTTTTGTTAGCCATTTGATGAGTGGTCTGGCGGGCGGCGTTATTTCAGCAGCAATTATTGTCACCCTTGTCTTAACAAATGTTATCCCAATCTCGGGGCTAGGTAATAACCAGACGGAAGCAACACCCGACAAACAAACCGAACAAGCACAACACGTATCGACAGACTTATTAAATAGCAATGACCAAACACTCCAAATTGAAAATACTACAGAAGCTGTCGTCGGCGTTACAAACCTGCAGCAGCAAAGTATGTGGGAAAGCTCGGAACAGGCCGGTGCAGGTACAGGTGTCATTTATAAGAAAGAAAATGGAAAAGCGTATGTTGTAACAAATAACCACGTCGTCGCAAATGCTAAAGAAGTAAAGGTTGATATAAACAAGGATAAACAAGTAAAAGCAACCGTTTTAGGTACAGATCCATTAACCGATTTAGCAGTACTAGAAATAGATGACAAAGGAATCGATACTGTCGCGTCATTTGCATCATCCAAAGAACTACAAGTCGGACAGACCGTTGCAGCCATTGGTAACCCACTTGGGTCCGAATTTGCCGGTTCCGTAACGAAAGGAATTATTAGTGGATTGGAACGTTCAATCGAGGTGGATACGAATGGCGATCGTCAACCGGACTGGGTAACAGAAGTTATTCAGACGGATGCAGCAATCAACCCGGGAAATAGTGGTGGAGCACTCGTTAACAGTGATGGAAAAGTAATTGGCATAAATTCGATGAAAATAGCACAACAAGCTGTAGAAGGGATTGGATTTGCAATACCTAGCGATACCGTATTGCCAATAATTGAGCAACTGGAAACAGAAGGTAAAATTACCCGTCCATTAATCGGCATCAGTACAGCAGCTGTCAATCAA
The DNA here is from genome assembly GCF_051846915.1 of Virgibacillus sp. W0181. Lineage (NCBI taxonomy): Bacteria > Bacillati > Bacillota > Bacilli > Caryophanales > Bacillaceae > Virgibacillus > Virgibacillus sp. W0181. Next base: position 16,341 of record NZ_JBPYCR010000032.1, on the reverse strand, counting down.
GTGCCAATGCAATATCAAAATAAAATTGCACTTCCAGATGGTGTAGAAGGCGGAATGGTTATTGCGGACGTACAAGATGATTCACCCGCTCAGAAAGCTGGATTAAAGCAGTTTGATATTATTACGAAGATTAATGATGAGGAAATAAAGTCATTGCTCGATTTACGCGTATATATGTACAATGAAACAAAGATTGGTGACACGTTAAAAGTTGAATTTTCCAGAGACGGAAAACTGCAAACAACTGAATTAACGTTAACTGATGAAAAAGAGGCGCCTAAATTGCAGAAATAGTAAAAAACTACTCCGAGCATAGAGTTGCTTGGAGTAATTTTTTATTACGGCGGAAAGTATAAAAGTTTGTGCATAGCTGCATGGGCGCCTGCCCTTTTCTTATATGCCCTATTCGAATTCGTCCTCTTCATATTTTCGGTGATTAGGTGTATTTTCTTTATACGAACCATCCATATTAGCTGCCAAAAAGGATTCCACACTTTCTGTGGATCCGACCAACTCATCACTATTTGGATACATTTCATTGTAGTCATCGCGGTCTCCATAGAAATCGGAGGCTGTTTCTGAAGTGCCGTATCGACTTACATCCTGCCATGCATCTTCTGCATCGTACCCAACCTGATTCTCCTCCGTTACCTCATCTGGGTTAATGTTCGGGCTAAAAACTTCTTCTTCAACCGGTCTCTCCCGGCTAAATGTATTATTAACGGCATGTTCGTGACAACGATCAGTCGTTGGCACAACTGTCAGTCGCTCATACGGTATATCTTGCCCACACTTACTACATATTCCATACGTATTTTCCTCTACTGCATGAATCGCTTCATTTATTTGTTCCAATTCCTTTTCAGCATGACCGACTAATGCAAGGTCCTTCCCTCTTTCAAATGTTTCCGTCCCCATATCTGCAGGATGATTGTCATACATCGAAAGCTCTCCAACTGCTTCTGATGATTGTACAGATAGCCCGTAGCGATTATCCATATGCTGTATTAGTTCATTTTGCCGTTCAATCAAGATTGATTTTAAATGACTCAACTGCTCTTTTGTAAGCATAACAATCTTCCTCCGTTCTGTGTAATATATGTTACAGTTATCTTAACTAGTGCGTATTAAAGAGATGATTAAAAGCGCAATGCTTTTATAACTATAACCATACTATGTGTAAATCGAAAACAGATGATTCTTTATTTCTAAAATGAAAGCGTGTTAATATGTGGATATAAAACCTTTTTTAAGCGATGCAGTTATTTTAATGAAAATAATTGAATTTGCTCTTAAAGAGGTTGTTCAAAAAGTACAGTAAAAATCGCTTTGATCTTTCTTTTGAACATACACTTAAAGATAAAAAATTTAGGGGGAATTTTTGTGGATATTAAAGCTAAAGTTATTGGTTTTATTGGAATTGGTGTAATGGGAAAAAGCATTGCTGCTAACTTACAAAAGGCAGGGTTTACCGTACATATTTATACTCGAACTAAATCAAAAGCAAAAAATTTAATTGAACAAGGAGCAATCTGGAAAGACTCGCCCGCTGAAATTGCACAATCTGCAGATGTTATTATGACAATGGTTGGGTATCCACAAGATGTAGAGCATGTTTATCTTGGAGATAACGGAATTATTAATAACGCAAAGCCTGGTTCTTACATCGTTGATATGACGACGTCGAAGCCTGATTTAGCAAAAAAAATTCACAAACTGGCAAAAGCGCGTGATCTTTATGCTTTGGATGCTCCTGTTTCTGGTGGTGATATCGGAGCCAAAAACGGAACAATGGCAATTATGATTGGCGGAGATGCTTTTGCATATGAAAAAATTCAGCCAATTTTTGAAGTAATCGGAGAAAATATTGTTTACCAAGGTGAAGCTGGCGCCGGGCAACATACTAAGCTTGCAAATCAGATCACAATTGCTTCAAATATGATCGGCGTTTGCGAAACGATTGTTTATGCAAAAAAAGCAGGACTTGAGCCGACAAAGGTGCTTGAAAGTATTACAACCGGTGCAGCGGGTAGTTGGTCTCTATCCAATCTTGCGCCTCGAATGATCAAAGGGGACTTTGCACCAGGTTTTTATGTAAAGCATTTTATAAAAGATATGACCATCGCACTGGAATCGGCAAAAGATATGGGCTTATCCACACCCGGACTTGAGCTTTCCCTGAGTTTGTATAAAGAGCTCGCTTCCAAAGGTGATCAGGACAGTGGAACACAGGCTTTAATTAAGCTTTTTGAACGCTAAGTGGCAAGCAATTACCTACGCTCATATAAATTTCGAGAAATGGGAGATTTATTTTCTTTCCCGTTTCTCGATTTCATTTTGAACAATAAATGCTAAATTATCATTACCGAAAATTTGCAGTATATTCAATACCGTTTGATTTTCTATTTGTTCGGATTCTTGCTTGGACACAGTTAATTCAAGTGCATCAATCAATGCGTCATTCCGTAATTGGTTCGGGTACGCTTGGTTATATAATGCAACCGGATCTAAATCATTATTGATACACCACTGCGCATAGATTAAAATCATCATGCGCTCGTCATCCTGATATGCTTGAATAATCTGCTCATCCTTCTGTTTCCGGTTCATCATTTTTCCCCTTTCGCAGCATAAATACCCACATAAACGTTAGTGCTTGCTTTAATTCCAGAGGCAATCCACTATAATGACTTTCCTTTATTCCTTCTTTATAAACGCCAAATCCATCTACATATTCCCAGCCATTTTCCAATGCAAGCTGCATAAATTCCCATGGCATCATCGTATTGCATATGACTTGATTACCATATAGACGAGCGTAGCTGTTAATTCTAGGCCCTGCAGTTGGACCAAGTATACCTATACAAAGGTGGCCATTCACTTGCAAGACACGTTGAATTTCTTTTAGGGCGGCAAGTGGGTCTTCCGTCCATTCAAGTACATTTATCGATAAAATGCCAGCAAAACTTCCATCCGCAAACGGAAGCTTCGCAACATCCGACTGCAAAAAATTTATATCCTTCTGTTGTCTATGATTTCGGGCAAGGGTGATCATTTCCTTTGAAATATCAACAGCTGTAACATCGTAACCGGATTTACTTAATTGCAAAGACCCATAACCATCTCCACATCCAACATCAAGTATCGCTTTTCCATTATTTACGTGCTTATTAAAAAATGGAATGATTTTTCTTCTGCTACCGGTATCCCACATTTTTTTGCTGCGCTCATTCCAGAAATGTGCCCGTTCATCCCACTCTTCTTCAGCTGCTCGCTGCCAATTCAATGGTTGATTCAATAGATCGTCATCCTCTCATAACAAAAAAAAGCTCATCCCACAAATGTGAGACAAGCTTTTTTGAATTTAATTATACAGCTGAAACGTTAGCAGCTTGTGGTCCGCGCTCGCCTTCAACGATTTCAAATTCAACGTCTTGACCTTCTTCAAGCGTTTTGAAGCCTTCAGCTTGAATTGCTGAGAAGTGTACGAATACGTCGTCGCCATCTTCACGCTCGATAAATCCAAAGCCTTTTTCTGCGTTAAACCATTTTACTTTACCAGTCATCATATAAATGACCTCCTTTTACAAATATCGTGCAAAGTAATTGAATCATAAATACTTTTACACCACTTGTTCAAAGAGATCATAAAGTATTACTTCAATTTCATTTGCATATTCAACTTTAAACGTTTTTGAAAAAAAATGCAAGCATTTTGATTAACTTAATTAAAAAAACCTCCAAAACAGAAGATTTATTAAAGGAAAACCCGTTTTCAAGTATGGTCTACCCGTTTTTAGTAAATCATATAACCAAATAATGTAACAGGAGGGCTATTTTATGATTAAATTAGATAGTGATATTACTGGAAGACAGACATATTTTGGACAGGTTCAAAACATGTGTAAACAACATGGTTATTGTCTGGCAGGAAATTGGGAGTATGATCGTGGTCACTTTGATGCAGTTTTATGGCGTGAAGGTGGAGAATCTATTTATGTACGAATTCCTTTTAATGTTATTAAAGGAGAATTGGATCGACATGATGCCCAGCTTGAATTTTCCACCCCCTATATTATTAAACACGTTGTAAATGTCGGGCTGGACCGAGATGAGAACTCGCTGCTAAGTGCAGTTGGGTTTAACCAATTTCAAAAACCATTAGATACAGACGGTCATATTGATAATAAAGATAAATGGGTAGATGCCGGTGAACAAGCTGTACAACATTTTATGAAGTACATAGGTTAATTGATATATTCAGGAGATCGGATGAATGAACACTCCGGTCTCTTTTGTATTCTAACCAGCAAATAACTTAAGAAAAGCGCAAGCGCCCCGCCTAGAAACGTAGCGAGTGGACCAAAGCAACTGAGATAAAGAAATCACGATGAGCACCGCGAATCGATGATAACTTTCACCCAAGGGCATAAGGGCGACTAAGCCTCTGGCTAAAGCCATCGGCAAGTCTTCTTTATCGCAAGGCGCTGTGGGAAGTCGCCTAGTTTCTGGGCGCTGAAGCTAGACAGATACGCGAAAAATTTTATACATTCTTATCTTTTTAAAAAACTAATCTAGAAAGTGGTGAACCAATGTTTAATCTTCAAACGAATCGAGTATTTGCGATGAATGCTCTTTTATCAAGTGTCTTCAGTTTAATTATTATTTTGTTAACTATTTACCATCACTTAACTGTAAAAAAATTACTCAAAAAGAAATAGCCAGCTTAAAGCTGTTATATGTGATATAGCAGTTAAAAAACCATTTGGAAACATCCAGATGTATATCTTAGTAAATAAAAAAATTACTGGTGAAACAAATAAAAACATGCTAAAATATACAGTTGCAAGACTATAAAATTAAATACCCCCATACATTTATATCTTGCAAATATGAATGGTAGGTGGATGAAAGATGAGTAATAAATATCACGTTTTATTGTATTATCATTATGTGCATATTGAAGAGCCCGAAGAATATGCAATGGAGCATTTACAATTTTGTAATGAATTAGGGTTAAAAGGACGAATTCTTGTTGCTCAGGAAGGGATCAACGGAACCGTTTCCGGAACCATTGAGCAAACAAATAAGTACATGGAAGCGATGCATCAAGATCCTCGATTCTCTAATATGGTTTTTAAAATTGATGAGCATGAGGGACACGCCTTCAAGAAAATGCATGTGCGCCCTAGAAAAGAACTAGTTACCCTTCGATTGGAGGACGATATTAACCCAAAAGAAACAACGGGAAGCTATTTAACTCCAAAAGAATTTTATAAAGCGATGCAGGATGAAAATACAGTTGTATTGGATGCCCGCAATGACTACGAATATGATGTTGGTCACTTCAGAGGTGCAATTCGCCCGGATATTGAGACCTTCCGCGAGTTACCGGATTGGGTCCGTGAAAATAAGCATCTAATTGAAGGTAAACGGATTTTAACGTATTGCACAGGTGGCATCCGTTGCGAAAAATTTTCGGGTTGGCTCGTTAAGGAAGGTTTTGAAGATGTTGCTCAACTCCATGGTGGCATCGTATCGTATGGTAAAGATCCTGAGGTTCAAGGTGATTTATGGGACGGTCAATGCTACGTTTTTGACGAGCGACTAACCGTACCAATTAATCAAAAAGAACACGTTGTCGTCGGTGTTGATTATTTCGACGGAAAACCATGTGAACGTTATGTCAACTGCGCAAAGCCGGAATGTAACAAGCAAATACTATGTTCAGAAGAAAATGAACATAAATATATGCGTGGCTGTACTCACGAATGCCGTATTAGTCCGCGTAACATGTATGTAAAAGAGCACAACTTATCACCGGATGAAATACAGCGCCGTCTCGACCGAATTGAAAAAGAAGATAAAGTGAAGCAAGAAGCATAATCAATTTAAAGTGGCCCTAATCGGGTCACTTTTTTGTTTTTAATGAATTCTTCTAGCAATGCAATACTAAAGACGCAAGATTCTAGAAGGCTTTTTATAATTGCTGTTTTAATTTTCATATATCCGATTTTTGACAGCCTTTCTCCTAATTGCTATTCTTTTGTCAAAGGAGTGAAGCATCATATGAACTTGTACGAATTTTCCGCTACGACCATAACAGGAGAAGAAAAATCACTTGAGGACTATAAAGGATACGTCATGCTAATTGTGAACACAGCGAGCAAATGCGGCTTCACACCACAATTTGACGGGCTGCAACAGTTATATGAAGAATATAAAGATCAAGGCTTTGTAATACTTGGGTTCCCGTGTAATCAATTTAACAATCAGGATCCTGGCACGGATGAGGAAATAGAATCTTTTTGCAAACTGAATTATGGAGTAACTTTTCCGATGTTTCAAAAAGTAGATGTCAAAGGGGACCATGCTCATCCGTTGTTTAACTATTTGACAAATGAAGCAAAAGGGCTTCTTAATAAGGATATAAAGTGGAATTTTACGAAGTTTTTAGTCGATAAAAACGGGGAAGTTGTTGACCGTTTTGCACCACAAACAAAACCGGAAAGCATCCGGCCAAAAATTGAGTCCGAGTTAAATAAATGAGTTGCATCGTGCTTTTTGATGGTGATTGCAGCTTTTGTAATCGGAGTGTGAAGTTTATTATTAAAAGAGACTCACAGGAATTTTTTAAATTCGCTTCTCTAGACAGCGATATCGGCAAAAAATACAAACGCCAGTTTAATATTCCAGAACATATGGATAGCATGATTTTGATTGTTGAGAATAACTGGTATGCTAAATCTTCCGCAGCACTTCGTATATCAAAGCATTTAACAGGGCTGTGGAAGATGGCTTACATTCTATTAATTATTCCAAAACCTGTACGTGATAGTGCATATAATATAATTGCTTCAAACAGGCATCGGTTTTTTGATCAAAATAAAAGCTGTGAACTGCCCGGAGAGGATATAAAAAAGAGGTTTTTGTAAAAGCTGTTTAAACATCATCTTTTTTATATTCGTTTTTTCTATCTAAAAATCTCATCATCATTTCGCACATGTATAGATCCTCATTGCCTCTATGTTGAATAAAGACAGCAAAAGAGAACCCTTCTTCAAGGTTCTCTTTTGAATGATTCCCGTATATATTAGAAGTGACTTACAAGCTGTTGTGTCTATCCGAAAGATCGCTTCATAATAAAACTACTGTTTATTTACTTGCATTCTTTTGTTCATAAATGATGAAATTAATAAAATCAATAATGAGCCTTGCAGCAATTTGCGATGTTACACCTGTTGGGTCATATAACGGATTTACTTCTACCAAATCAAACCCGATCACATTTCCCTTTTTCGCAACCGCTTCAAGAATTTCACTGACTTCATCGTAATAAAAACCGCCTGGTGACGGAGAGCCTGCTCCAGGAGCGATAGAAGCATCCAATCCATCGATATCAATGGTAACGTAATATTTTTCACCATCCGGCATATCTTTTAAAGCTTCCTCAATGCCCATTTTTCTAAGTTGTTTAGGTGATACGATTTTACTGCCATAAGCACGGGCATCATCAAAATCTTCTTTTTGACTGCTTCCGACACCTCGGATTCCAAGCTGCGCCATTTTATTTATATGATCCATTTCCGACATGCGACGCATCGGGTTACTTAGCGTGTAACGCTGTCCAGATGCATCTTTGAGCCAGTCCATATGAGCATCAATTTGCACAACATTCACTTTTTCATGGCTGTCCAATGCAAAAGCAACCGGATTTGTTACCGAATGATCTCCACCCAATACAATCGGCATAGCACCTTTGGCAATTACCTTTCTGACCACTTCTTCTGTATTTTCATGGCTTTGCTCTACGTCACCATTAATAATAGAAACGTCGCCACAATCAACGATTTTAATACCATCATTATCGTAGACAATGTCGCGCTCGTGGTCATATCCCGAACCAAATGAATATAGCGATGATTGTTCACGAATAGATCTTGGACCCATGCGCGCACCAGAACGCCAAGCTGTCGTCATGTCATTAGGTACACCAATTATTGCAATATCGGCATCCAATTCATCCAGATTTGTGCAAATTGGAGCTTTACGGAATGACGTAATACCTGTGAATGGCATATCCAGCTTTACCCTTTTATAGTCTGGTTCCTTTGCATATTTACTCATAAATTATCCCTCTTTCTTATAATAATTTAGTTAGAGTGAACATGGAAAAATTACGAAACAAGTTTTACTGAAACAAGTTCAACCATTTCTAACTGCACAATTACTTGCTTTTTGCAAGTTTACCCGGATTAATAAACTGCCGGTATAACATACAAGCAATTAACACAAGTCCAATATACCCCACAATCGGATATACTACATCAATAATCGTTGCAAACGGGAATAATCCTCCAAAAAACCCAACGATTGTTAATATTACCGTTATGATACGATATCTTTTTTCATTTCCGCCAGAAAACTGCTTGGAAACGGTCCACAACATTCCTACAGCTGTCGTATAAATGGCAATCAATAAAATGATAGAGAACACTAACCCTAACGCAGGGCTAATTTGGCTTGCTAAATACAATGTTGGTATTCCTAAAGCACCTGCTTCTTCTACGTTTGATAGTATCCCAATATAGATCATGAATACCCCAATTAACATAATAAGCCCGCCAATAATTCCACCGTAAATCACATGTTTTCTATTTACTTCTTCTTTTCCTAAATTAGACAAAAATGGTGCAGCTACAAGTAATACAAATGAAGAATAAACAAACCCAGCCTGCCACCAATGGCTAGTAGCCATCGTAAGGTCAAGACCTTTAACTGTATCCCCAGCCTGAGCAAACATTGTTGCGTCAAAATTACCCCCACCAACAACAATGGCAAATATAACAATAACCGGCCCGGCTATTCCTAATATTTTAATGATAGTTTCCAAGCGTAACAATGCTGTAATTAAAACTAAGATAGCCATCAATGCTCTTCCGACAACTTCACCTACTCCAAAGTGTTCGGATACGGTAGCACCCGCTCCTGCAATCATAACAACAAAAACAATTAAAATAAATAATTGCGCAAACCAGTAAAAAAATGTTCCTAAATATTTACCGCCAAAATAATTAAACACACCTTTTGAATCTTCAGCTTGTAAACGTAGCCCTACATCCATTGCATAAGCTCCAAACCACATATGCAAGATAGCCGCAATGATAATGGCTCCTATTCCATAATACCCAAATGAAACGAAGAACTGTAATATTTCTTGTCCAGTAGCTGTTCCAGCCCCAAGAATAAACGAAACAAACGCACCTGCCAATATGATAATTCTCAAACTGCTATTCATGATGACTTCCTTTCCCTAATGGATTAATTTTATTACAAAATCACTTTATCAAGGTAAAGAGATAAAGTAAATATTAGAATAACACAGGTTTTGAACGATGTAAATATTCAATACTAAAAATGATATATGGTAGTATGTTCCAAAATATTCTTTTTAGCCAAATCGAAAAAATTTTATATGATGCAGTCTTTTAACAAGTGAAAAATGAAACTTTTTCAGCTTATTCCGATAGAACACAAAAAAATGAGAGCAGGTATAGACTGCCCTCTTATTTTCAAATTCTAGTATGTCGTTTTCTCTAAATAGTATCAACCGCATCCTTAATGGGTGTTGTTCCCGCTACGACTTGAAATTCTTTCCCAATTGTTCTCTCATTTTCCAACACAGCAAAAATCACGCTTGCCACATCTTCTCTCGGAATCTCATTTCTGTCTACTTCAACCGCTACCTCGACTTTTCCGATTCCTTTATTATTCGTTAGCTTGCCAGGATGGATTATTGTATAATCCAAATCGGTCGCTTTTAACCATTCATCCGCATAATGTTTGGCCGCTACATATGGTGCAAAGGATTCGGATGCTGCTTGAATCGCTTCTCGTCTCGTGTCAAAGGAACTAATCATAATAAACCGTTTCACTTTAGCTACCTTTGCTGCCTCAATTGTTTTTACCGCACCATCTAAATCGACCATAATCGTCTTGTCTTTTCCGGTACTTGGCCCGGAACCAGCTGTGAATACAATTGCGTCAACGTCTTTAGCAACGTCTGCAATGTTATCAATTTCCCCTTCCAAATCGGCGACCGCTGTTTCCGCGCCTGCATTTTCAAAGAAAGCAGCTTGTTTAGAATTTCGAATCATTGCTTTTGCTTTCATATTCTCACTGTCCTGAATTAAAGTAACGAGATGTTTTCCAATCTGACCATTTGCTCCAACAACAAGAACTTTCAATTCATCCACCCTTTCTAATATTTTATGTTTTCGCTCATTTTATCGTACTTAAGTAAAATCCAAAGAAATGTCTACTTCCTATATTCAACTTAAACAAAGAGAACTATTTTTTATTTAAGCTTTTAACAAATCTTCTCTTAACGGGGTAAATGTATCCAGCAAAACACCTTCTTCTAATGCGAGCACACCATGTTTGCAATTTGAAGGTATAAAAATTGTCTCACCTGCTTTTACGATTTGCTCTCTATCATCTATGAAAAACTTAAACTCGCCTTCTAAAACATATGTAAATTGTTCATGATGGTGATTATGCAACTTTCCTTCTGCTTCTTTTTCAAAGTGAACTTTCATCATCATAATTGACTCGCCTGGAGGGAATATCTTTCTCTTTACACCTAAATCTACTTGTTCCCATTCATTAGTCATTTACTTTTATCCCTTCTGTGAATAATTATTTGAGCGTCGCCTTCTCAACAATTGTTTCATTCAATTTTAGTTAAATTTATTATACATTAATTCATAAATTCCACTACAATGAACTTTGCAACTATACATAAAGAGCCAATCTTACACTGCCCTCCACAAATAAAAAGTCGCATAAGCTTCCCAATTTCCCCAAGGAATGGCCAACTCTTTTATCTCTTCTTTTGTCGGCTTTCGTTCCATCTCTTGTACAAACTTTATAGCATTAATAAGTCCGATATCGTCAATTGGAAAAGCCTCTGGATAACGAAGACAGCGCATGAGTACATAGTTGGCCGTCCATGGTCCAATTCCCCGTATGCTAGTTAGTTCCTTTTCCACTTTTTTAAAGTCACGTAATTCCAGTAACTTTCTCTTTGACAGTTCATCTTGCTCCATTAGCTTGGCAATACCAATAATGTATTCACTTTTACGCATTGTCATTTTTATATCCGCCAATTCTTCCGGGGTAAGTTTGGCTATTGTCTCATACGTAGGGTGGATCCAATACGGATTTCCATTATAAAAAATAGCCTTTCCGAACGTTTCGACAAATTGACGCTTCAATCTATAGGCGAAACGCAAATTAATTTGCTGTCCCAAAACCCCCCAGCACAATGCTTCAAAAAGATCAGGAACACCGATCAATCGAAGTCCATAACTATTTGTGACCAACCGCTTCAACAAGGGATCATTTTGTGCCATTTCATAAAACGGTGCAAGATTCGTCTCCAAATCAAACCAATCTGCAATATAGCGAACAACAGCCATTTTTCTTTCGATTGAATCTGGCTTTGTATCCGTTAACAAACGAACAAATAAATCATCGTTTTCACAAGAGCTAACTTGCACTAATGCATGTCCTCCACCAGCAGGAATAATTCGTGTAATGACCCCATTTTTAACTTCAAACATACATTCATTTTTATCTCGCTCTAAATATCCTAAATTCGACTTGAAATTGAATTCTACGGGAGTCTTAATGACAATTCCATCTTGAACTTCTTCCCAGCTTGGAATTTTATCGGTACTTTTCATTTCATTCCGTCCTTTACTTCTCGTAGACATAATTTGAATTCCCCGACTTGCCCCTTTTGATATAAATTTGTAATGGAAGTGGAGTATTTTTGAATATTCCCTGTAAATTTTAACCCTTTTTCGGGAACTTTCACTTCAAAGGTTCCTTTATACAATAGCGTCGTAATGTCATGGTATTCTTCGCTTGTTACTTTAAAATCGATGCAGATTTGTTGTAGTCCAGCTATCTTTTCTTCTTGATAATGATCTGGGTGAATCACCGTATCATCTAAGAATACTTTCTGTATCAAGTAATCGTCTCCTTTTGTATAAGAATCTTAGCATTTAAAAAATATGGGAGCAAATGCTTCACTTCATCCTTATCCACTTGCACATTAGTCCAGTAACCTATTCTCAAGTTAATTCGGCACGGAAATTTGAAATCCTTCTTCATCTGTTCACGAAAACAAATTCATTTGTGGTAGAATAACTTTAATAGATTTAAAAGTTTTAATATTACAATAGATGGGTTTTTACTTTTTTATACAACTCATTATCTCACTATACGAAGCAATTTATTTAGGAGATGAATCTGGAGGAAAATCACATGTATGATTTTATAATTATTGGTGGGGGAATTGTAGGTTTGTCAGTTGGCATGAACATTTACGACAGCTTTCCCAATGCTAAAGTTTTAATTTTGGAGAAAGAAAAAGAAGTGGCTCAGCATCAAACCGGGCATAACAGCGGTGTAATTCATTCCGGTATTTATTATAAGCCTGGAAGTTATAAAGCCGAGTTTGCTAAAAGTGGCAGCGAATCGATGCGAGCATTCAGTGCGAAGAATGGTATTAAACATGATATTTGCGGAAAAGTAATTGTTGCAACGAAGGAAACCGAACGTCCCTTGTTAGAGAACTTATACAAGCGCGGCCTAGAAAACGGACTTCCGATTACCAAACTCAATAAAGAAGAATTGCTTGAAAAAGAGCCGAATGTAAATGGGATTGGTGCCATTCATGTTCCAATGGCAGGTATTGTTGATTATAAGCAAGTATCCGAAAAAATGGCTGAAATCATAAAGCAAAATGGCGGCGATGTCATTTTAGGCAATGAAGTTAAAAGCATTTCAGAAGCGAATCATGAAGTAACTGTAGAAACCGGTTCAACCACTTATCAAGGGAAACTAATGATTAATTGTGCTGGCCTTCAAAGTGACCGGATAGCAAAAATGACTGGTTACGTCACCGATGTAAAAATCGTGCCATTTAGAGGAGAATATTATAAAATCAGACCCGAGAAACAAAGTTTAGTAAATAACCTTGTATACCCGGTTCCAAATCCGGATTTTCCTTTTCTTGGCGTTCATTTTACGCGTATGGTTAACAATGAAATAGAAGTTGGTCCGAATGCAGTTCTTGGCTTCAAAAGAGAAGGGTATAAAAAGACGGATTTTAATCTCCAGGACTTCTCCGAAATTATGACCTATAAAGGATTTTGGAGCCTGGCCTTTCGTAATATGAGAGAAGGAATGAATGAAATGTTTAGATCCTTTGTTAAATCTAAATTTACGGAAAACGCGCAACACCTAATTCCTGCTCTGCAATCAGAGGACTTAATTCATACAGAAGCGGGAGTACGGGCTCAAGCATTGAAAGAAGACGGCAGTTTAGTAGATGATTTCTTTATCATTAATGGAAAAAAGAGCATTCATGTCTGTAATGCGCCATCACCAGCTGCAACTGCATCGATTGAAATAGGCCGTGAAATTGTTCGTATGATCACAGCAGAGAGAACCGTATGATATTTTCTATTAATCCATACGACACTTGCTAACTACCCACACTTATCCCAACCGTGTGGGTATATTTATGTGCAAGTTGAATTTTCTAACCTCGATTAATAACACTATATAGCCATTATATTCAGCGACTATCCCCATTCTTTTATCCACCTTGTCCAAATCTTTTTACCCATAATTTCTTACTATAGTTGAATAATTATTGAATGGCAGCATATGTATAAAGGGGATTATTAAGTAAATGAAGGATAGGTGATTACATGGATGATCAGTCATCAAGAGACCAAAATCCTGTTAATAAAGACGGTAAGCAAAAGCAACTAGATCAGTATCGCATACATGACACCGGGGAGCCAATGACGACAAGCCAAGGAAGGAAAATATCAAATGATTCGGAAACACTAAAAGCCGGGGAACGTGGTCCTTCTCTACACGAAGACTGGCATTACTTTGAGAAGATGACACATTTTGTACAGGAAGAAGAACCGGAAAGAACCGTTCATGCAAGAGGTTATAGTGCATACGGGGATTTTGAATGTTATCAGTCGATGAGTGAAGTGACAAAAGCATGCTTTTTACAGGAACCCGGAAAAAGGACTCCATTAACTATCCGTTATTCTACTGTACAAGGGCCTAGAGGATCTTATGATACGGCTAGAGATTTACGTTGTCAGGGCGTGAAATTTTATACCGAGGAAGGAAATTACGATCTAACCACAATTGCTATGCCTGTACTAATTAACCAAGACCCAATGAAATTTCCGGATGCGTTGCATGCGTACCAATCGAAGCCTGATGTTGATATACCTACAGCCTCGGGTGCACATGACACCTTTTGGGATTATGTAGCCAATAATCCGGAAGCTCTTCATATGGTGCAATGGATTATGTCTGATCGGGGCATTGTACGAAGTTACCGCATGATGGAGTCGTGGTCCATCAATACGTATTTGTTTGTGAACGAACAAGGTGTTGCAACCTTTGTCAGATTTGTCTGGAAACCTGTCCTTGGTGTTCATTCCCTACTTCAGGATGAGGCACTGAAAATCGGCGGACTTGATCCCGATTTCCACCGAAGAGATTTAAGAAATGCGATAGACAAGGGCGCTTACCCTGAGTATGAATTGGGGGTTCAGCTCATACCGTTGGAGGATGAATTCAAATACGATTTTGATATTCTCGATCCTGCAAAGTTTTGGCCGGAAGAATTAATCCCTGTTCAACTTGTCGGGAAGATGACATTAAATCGAAACATTGATAATTACCATACGGAGTCGGAACAAGCAGCATTTAATCCAGCAAATGTCGTGCCGGGAATTGATTTTTCAAACGATCCCGTACTACAGGGTAGGCTCGTTGCTTATCATATGGCACAAGTACATCGAATTGGAACGAATTTTCAAGAATTACCGATCAATAAACCGATTTGTCCGTTTCATAATAATCAACGGCGAGGGCCGATGAGATATCGAATCGATGTGGATAAAGTAAACTATCATGAAAATTCATTAGCAAATAATACACCATATACGACACCCCCAGAAGAAGGCGGGTATGAGCATTATCCGAAAAAGGTTGAGGGACACGTCATACGGGGGCGAAGTGAATCGTTTAACGACTTCTTTTCTCAGCCGAGGACTTTTTGGAATAGCATGACACCGATTGAAAGGCAGCATACGATTCAAGGGTTCAGCTACCAGCTTGGGAAAGTAGAAAGCGAATCTGTCCGCCAACAAAATGTTAACTTGCTCGTAAATGTTGATAAGGAACTGGCTTGCATTGTTGCAGATAATATTGGTGTGGAACGGCCAACAGGTTCTCATGTTTCCGTCTCGACAAGTTATCCTTCACTAAGCCAGTACACGACACCGAAATATGCATATACGCAAAAATTAGGAGTGTTAATCGGGGATGGTTTTAATAGTCAAGAGATAACAAATGTACTGAACACATTGGAAAAACAAGGAGTTTTTGTTGACATTATAAGTGAAACGCTAGGCACAGTTATGGCTGAAGATGGCACTAAACTTAAAGTCGATGCAACTTATCTTACAGCAAGTCCATATTTATATGACGCTATTTACGTTGTTGGTGGGAAATCTAAAAACGAAGCTAAATTCATGCAAGACGTTTCAGACTTTGTACATCATGCCTATAAACACTATAAACCAATTGGTGTAGCCACGACTGGGCAGTCTTATATTCAAACATCGAAAGATAATAATTTAGCTGGAGTCGTTTTTGCCGAAAATAATCCAGATTTTGGGGAAGACTTTGTTTCCGCTATAGCCGAACAACGTTTTTGGAATAGAAAATAAAATGTTAATTTATTACTTTAGGGAAATAGCAATGTGCTATTTCCCTATTTTTTTGCTATTTCAGCATTTTAATATACTAATTTTTCTGACATTTATCTGTTTATACTAACTCTTTTTATTCAGTAGCTGATCTTAAAAAATTGTATGATAAGCCTTCTATCTGTAGTACTATTTAAAGCGAGAATTGTAGGGGTTGTGACAGCTAATGTTTGTCAATTCTTCAAAGTTTTATATACACATAGTAATTAAACTGGAAGTTTGCTAAATAATATTTTCTATTAAGCTCGTGACAATTGCTTCCCTTTTCAATATTATTAAGTTATTATCAAACCTTTTGTATAGTAGAGCTCTATTATTAAACGAATTACTGGGAGTGTCAATAATTTTGTGTAAATGCCCTTGTTCTGGTAGAACGGCTAGCTTATAGGTAAATTCAGGAAATTTTTCTTTTTGTATAAATTGCTCTGAGCCACAGCGGCAGCTGTTTGTCCTTGAC